>CAJQGO010000149.1 GCA_905477565.1 uncultured Planctomycetota bacterium | reverse complement strand
AAGGCTACTGAACATAAGTGTCTAACCCTTACGTTTGATATTTGTTTAAAGAGCAAAAAAAACAGTATCGACACACTGCTGATTGTACATAAGAAATGCACAACCAGACAGCTAGTATTCGATACTAATTTAGCGAATTCGGCCCTCAAGTTCCCATCCCAACAGGGCAAAAATACGTTGGAAAAAATTCTGGTAAAATTGTGGTTTCCATCGTGAAAAACGACACTTTCAGGAAACCACCAATTCCTTGCATCGGGTGCAATTCCTTGGTATGGCCGATGTTCGTCATCCACTCGTAAAGTTCGCAAAGCGATACACTCAGTCAAGTCAGCGCCCGCTTGATTTCCGCCGCGGCCGCCAACGGCACACACTACAGAAACGAATTTTCAATGAACGCGAAAACTCTGTTGGCATTCTTTTTCTGGATGACTCTTCTTAATTTTTGCATTTTGGTAATCAGCACAGGTGCAGTCGTTGTTTGGCACGATGAGATACGGACACTCCATGCCAGCATCTTTCATTTACGAGCTGACGAACTAGGCACTCTCTATTTCGAGTACCTTGGCTGGTACAAAGCACTGTGGATGGTGTTGAACGTGGTGCCTTATGTCTCGCTGCGTATAGTGCTTTCACAAAACGATTCAGCGGAGAATAATACGTAATACGTCTCAGACGTATTACTAGCTTGCCAGCAACTTACGCAACACAAATGGCAAGATGCCGCCTGCATTAAACTGATCAAGCTCGACCGGCGTATCAATACGAACTGTACACGGCAGCGTTAGATTCGTTCCGTCCTTCCGAGTTGCAACAACCTCAAGAGTGCTTCGCGGCGCGAGTTTATCGAATGGGATATCAAACGTCTCTTCACCCGTCAGCCCAAGCTCCTGCCAGCCCTTTGGTAACACAAGAGGTAGCACACCCATCCCCACAAGGTTCGATCGGTGAATCCGTTCAAAGCTGGTTGCCATGACGGCCCTGACACCAAGCAACATTGTTCCCTTGGCTGCCCAGTCACGAGAACTACCAGTGCCATACTCTGCACCAGCAAGTACCACGAGAGGCACGCCGCGTTCTCGGTATTTGATGGCCGCATCATAGACTGCCATCTGTTCACCTTCTGGCAGCAGTCGGGTCACGCCACCCTCTGTTCCCGGTGCGAGCAGATTACGAATTCGAATGTTGGCAAACGTGCCACGCGTCATCACGCGGTCATTCCCGCGACGTGCACCATAGCTATTAAATTCTTCAGGCGGCACGCCGTTCTCTACAAGGTACCGTCCAGCAGGACTGTCCTTGGCAATGGCACCAGCTGGTGAAATATGATCCGTGGTCACACTGTCACCAAGTGCTAGAAGCACGCGGGCACCAGTAACACTTGTTGGTGGTGTCGCCTCGCTGGTCAGCTCAGCAAGAAACGGTGGCTCCTGAATGTATGTACTGGTATCCTGCCAGTCGTAGAGTTCGCCCTCAGTAGCAGGCACAGCATTCCAACGCTCATTTGAATTCCAGACATTTCCATAACGGCTCTGAAATTGTTCTGGCACAACTGCGGTCTCAACTACTTGTCGTACTTCTTCTTGCGTCGGCCAGATATCTTTCAGGTACACGGGCTGACCATCACTGCCTTCTCCGAGCGGATCAGTTTCAAGATTGATATCGATCGTTCCAGCCAGAGCGTAAGCCACCACCAGCGGCGGGCTTGCGAGCCAGTTCGCCTTCACCAACGGATTCACACGCCCTTCAAAATTACGATTACCTGAGAGAACTGCTGCTGCAACAAGATCACCTTCGGTCACTGCAGCTGCAACAGGTTCAGGAAGTGGACCTGAATTGCCAATGCAGGTGGTGCATCCATAACCAACAGTTTCAAAACCGAGCGAATCAAGATCAGACGCAAGCCCTGATTTTTCAAGATAGTCCGTGACAACACGAGACCCCGGGGCAAGACTTGTCTTGACCCACGATTTTGTTGACAACCCTTTCGCAACAGCCTTTCGAGCAACCAGACCGGCGGCAACCATGACATTTGGATTACTTGTATTGGTGCAGCTTGTGATAGCCGCAATCACTACAGCGCCGTGCCCAATTTCAGCAGAATGCCCGTTGTTTGCAACCGTTGCATGAGAAGTCATTTCAGCTTCAGGCAGAGCAAAACCACGATTTGCTGTTGGTGCTTTTAATGCGTCTTGGAACGCCTCCTTCACCTGGACCATCGGAACTCTGTCCTGCGGTCGCTTTGGGCCGGCAAGACTTGGCACAACTGTACTCATATCAAGTGAAAGTCGTTTTGTGAACTCTGGAGTCGACGCCGACTCTATGTGGAAGAGCCCCTGTTCTTTTGTATAACGCTCAACCAGTTCAACCTGTTCAGCAGTTCGGCCAGTGAGCCGCATGTAGCGAAGCGTCTCGGCGTCAACTGGGAAGAAGCCCATGGTGGCACCATACTCAGGCGCCATGTTGGCAATCGTGGCACGATCAGCCAGCGTCATACCAGACAGCCCGGCACCAAAGAACTCAACAAACTTGCCAACGACACCTTCCTTGCGAAGTGCTTCTGTTACGGTAAGGACAAGGTCAGTCGCAGTCGCCCCAGCTGGAAGGCTGCCAGTTAACTCAAAGCCCACAACCTCTGGCATAAGCAGTGAAAGTGCCTGACCAAGCATGACGGCTTCAGCCTCAATACCACCAACACCCCAGCCAACTACACCAAGACCATTGATCATGGTTGTGTGGCTGTCCGTTCCAACAAGCGTATCCGGCACCGCAACGGGCATGTCGCCTCCTGCCGCATCAGGTCTCAGAAAAACACCACCGGCAAGAAACTCAAGATTGACCTGATGCACAATGCCAATGGCAGGTGGAACAACGCGAAAGTTTTCAAATGCCTGCTGACCCCAACGTAAGAAGGAGTAGCGTTCAGCATTCCGGCCAAATTCAATATCAACATTTTTTGCAAGCG
>CAJQGO010000148.1 GCA_905477565.1 uncultured Planctomycetota bacterium | reverse complement strand
TGCTGCTACAGCATCGGCAAGTTCGGATACGAGAAAGTACGCTGGCCTGTTTTCTTTCGATGCAATGACCCGCGGGGAAGCGGTCCCAGAGCAACTCGAACAAGCGTGGTATGAAGAGTTGGAAAAGTTGCAGACGGAAGAGTTGTCAGATCGCGAGCTGCGCAAAGTGAAGAATCGTGTTGCAGCATCAAATTATCGTCGACTTGAGAACAATATGTCGCTCCTCATTCAGCTGGCTTTCAGTGAAGCGTTGCTCGATTGGGAAGAGATCAATAAAGGTCCTGCGAAATATGAAGCAGTTACGGCAGATGACATCAAAAGAGTTGCAAAGAGCTATTTCGATGAGACGAATCGTAGTGTTGCAATTTACCGAAGAAAATCGGAACAGGTCGCAGCGAAGGAGGCTGGAAAGTGAATCATCAGGCGTTAAGAAATATAATTTGCATGCGTTCCGTGGCAGGTGTTATTGCCGTGAGCCTGCTCTGCTTTTCACAAGTCTTTGGTATTCCGCCACGTCCTGAAGCGATTGAATTTGAGGCTCTTGAGTATACACCGCCACGTGCGGCTGATTTCCGCAGAATGCTTTCTGATGGAACAATTGTGTATGTCGCGGAATCACATGAATTCCCACTCATCAATGTTTCAGTCACTTTCAAAGGCGGAGACTCACTTGATCCAGCAGCTACTCCCGGACTTGCTTCAATGATGGCGCGGATGGTTCGTGAGGGTGGTGCAGGCGACATGAATCCAGCGACGTTTGATGAGAAGCTAGATTTTCTTGCTACAGAAATGTCTGTTTCTTCGGGCAACACATTTACGACAGCACGAATGAACTCTTTAAGTGGTAATTTTGATGAGAGCTTGAAGCTTTTTGTCACCATGTTGCGAAAGCCGGCTTTCGACAAACAGCGACTCGAGGTCGTGAAAGCTCGGTTGCTTGAGTCATTGAAACAACGCAATGACAATGCTTCATCAATACTGGCTCGTGAGTGGAAAGCGATGCTCTACGGCCGAAAACATTTTGAAGCGAGTCAGCCAACAGCATTGAGTGTTGAGGAAATTAGTCGAGAGCAGCTTCAGAAAATTCATGCGCAGATTATCCATCCCGGAAATATGATTGTTGCTGTATCTGGTGACTTTGCTGTTGAGGAGATGCTGGAAAAACTCGCAAAAGCGTTTGATGGCTGGGAACGGGGCACTGTGGCTCCGGACCCGAAAATGCCGGAGGCAGTACTCGTTCCAGGCCTCTATCACGTTCAGAAAGAGATTCCGCAGGGAAAAGTGGTACTCGGGAAGCGAGGAATAGTTCGCGATGACCCAGATGCTATTCCATTGCTTTTACTGAATGAGATTCTTGGTGCCGGTGGATTCACAAGCCGGCTTATGCAGAAGGTTCGGAGTAATGAAGGTCTGGCGTATTCAGTTCGTTCTATCTTGTCTCAGCGAGTCAATTATCCGGGCGCATTTCAGGCGACATTTGAAAGCAAAAACCAAACGGTAGCGCTAGCCACAAAAATTGTTCTCGGCGAGATTGCTTTGATTCGTCAGCAGCCCGTCACTGATGAGGAAATCGAGGTTGCAAAGCAGGGTTTAATCGAGACGTTTCCCAGGCAGTTTGAGAGCAAGCCAACTACGCTTCAGGTATTTGTAAATGATGAGTGGACAAATCGTCCAAAAGACTACTGGCGTACCTTTCGGGAAAAAGTCAAAACGGTAACAAAAGACGATTTGCTCAGAGTCGCACAAAAGTACCTTGATCCGTCACAAATGGCAATTCTTGTTGTTGGTGATTGGGAAGCGATTGCTCCTGGAGATCTTGAGGGGAGGGCAACAATGAAAGAATTTTTCGATGGCGAAGTAAAGCATCTACCCCTTCGAGATCCACTAACGCTTGAGCCACTTCCGCTTGACTGAACGCAGTAGTATTTGTGTTCGAAGATGGTTTTGCCAGAACAGAGGCTGTTGCTATGCCTACGCTCCTTGAGAAATTGCCACCGGCTCGGCCAGCAGAACTTCATGCTGCAACGATTGCAAAAGAATTGTCCGGAAATCACATTCTGGCCACCACAGTCGGTCGCGGCCAGGCTGCGATTACACTTGCCGAGACTCGACCAGATGCAGAGGTAAATCTCTGGTTTCATGACCAATACCAACAGCGGTTGTTGGTCAGTGCAGTACAGGATTTCCCCGCACAACTCAGCCTGTATTGTGAGGCCGATACTCCAGTGAGCGTTCACGAAGGACAATACGATCTCGCGGTTATTCCTGTTTTCAAATCTGGAGAGGCTGAGTTTACACGAGATGTGTTGCAGGCGGCTTTTCAAGCATTAGAGCTCGGCGGCCAATTGGTTACCGCGATTGATAACCCTCAAGACAAGTGGTTGCGATCGCATCTGGCTGCTACCGGTGAGACAGTGCGGGTGCGTCCGGACATATCAGAAAAGCCAAGAACAGTCTGTTACATCGTACGGAAAACACAACCGTTAAAAAAAGTTAGAGACTTCGGGTGTAAGGTAGTGTTCCGTGACCAGCAACGTTTGCTTACTGCGGTGAGCCGCCCAGGTGTTTTTGCACATCGTCGGATTGATCCAGCTGCACGGCATCTACTGAATGCTATAGACCTGGCTGAAGGTGCTCGTGTTCTCGAATTAGGCTGTGGATCAGGTTGCGTCAGTTTGGGTCTCGCAGCAAGACATCCATCAATAGAAATTTATGCGATCGACTCTTCAGCGCGTGCCGTTTCCTGTTTACGACAGTCGGCAGCAGAAAATAATCTGCCAAACATAACAGTTGCCCTTGAGGCTTCGGGAATAGTTCCTGATCCCGGGTGCTATGATCTGGTTGTTGCAAATCCGCCCTACTACTCAGATTTTCGCATAGCGGAGATGTTTGTGAACTCAGCCAAGGCTGCGCTTGCACCTGGGGGTACTCTCCTTCTGATCACGAAGCAACCTTCCTGGTATTTAGAACAGTTGCCTCAGGCTTGGAATGACGTAGCACAGGAACTTGTGAAGGGGTACCACATCATTGAGGCAGTCAGAAGGCCGTAACTGCTTTTTAGAATGGAGTCATCGATTCACATGGACCACTTTTGCAGGTGGGAAGCCATTGAAATGAGTTGAACTGGCCGCAGAATAGGCACCGATCGTATTGCTGTAAAGATAATCTCCAATATTCAGTTCAGGTAATTGCTCAGCAAGACTAATTGTATCAAGCGCGTCACACGTAGGCCCGAAGACAGCGCACAGTTGAGTTGGGCCAGATTTAAAACTCTTCATACGGTAGGTGCAGTGGTCAAAAATGATGCCCGAGTAGGTGTGGTACACGCCGTCGTCTACGTAATAGCAGAGTTTGTCACCGCGGACCGCTTTTCCAATAATTTTCGAAACAGCAGATCCTGCTGAGGCGACAAGAAATCTTCCTGGCTCAGCAAGAATTTCAATCGACTTTGGAAACAAACGGTCGAGTTCGTGATTAAGTTTTTTTGCGAGCGTTGCAAACTTGGGCACATTTGCGTCGTATGCGGCAGGAAAACCACCACCAATGTCAAGCAATTGTAAATCGAAACCACGGGATTTTGCTTCTGCAAAAATGCCTGCTGAAAGATGAATCGCCTGAATATAATTCTCTGGATTCGTACACTGGCTTCCTACATGAAATGACACGCCTTCGACTGTCAGGCCATGATCGTGTGCGTAAGCAATTAACTGGACTGCTTCGCCTGGCAGTGCCCCGAATTTACTTGATAATTCAACCATCGACCCAGTGTTTGGTACCCGAAGCCGAAGCGCCAGCCCTGCGTTTGGGGCGTGCTTTGCAATTTTCTTAACCTCTTCCTCGTTATCAAATGTTACGAGTGGTTTGTAGCGGTCAAGTTCCTGTAGCGTCTCAACGGGCTTAATTGGATTGGCATAAATGACCTTGTCCCAAATGAAATCCTGACGTTCTTGTGGTGGCAAGTCTTCGATAAAACGATAGACAGTGTGGAATTCCTGCATGCTGGCAACATCGAAACTGCCACCAAGTTTGTAAAACGTTTCTACAACAACGGGATCGCTGTTCACTTTGACGGCATAGTATGCCTGCACTCGTGGAAAGTGCTTTCGGAACAACGCGTAGTTTTTCCGTAATTCCGCATGATCAATAACAAACAAAGGTGTGCCGTGAGTCTTTGCCAGCTGAAGTAAGGTCTTTTTATTCATCCGGATGATGCCTCATGCAGAGCGAGCAGTTCAACCATGTGCAAACAGGAAAAGTTTTTGAATAAATGGGTAATCAGTCTTTGTCCTCGGTTTGCAGGAAGTTCTTAAATTGCCAGGGGTCGTCGGGATCAATGTCGGGATCGTTGTACCCACGGAATGTGACAGAAGTTTTCTTTAGCGGTGTCCAATCTGAACGTACTGAAATGAATTTTCCGAGGTATGGCTTCGCAATATCAAGAACATACTCGTGCGGTAAATCATCGGGAAGACGTACGCCTTCTTGTGGATTTTCAATCATCCACATGCATGCGGCAACGACGGAAATAGCAACCTGCATCGTGGTTGCATTTTGATGAGGTACAAGTTGCCGTGATTCTTCAATCGACAGGTCACTTCCGCACCACCAAGATGTTAGCGGGTGTCCCATCACCAGAGCACCAAGGATATCTGCTCCGTGTGTGATTTCATCAGTCATGATGCGGGTGCGAGGTTGGAGTTCATAGTTGTAGCCGCGAAGCTCCCAAAGACTGGCAATAGCTGCATCACACGGGCAATAGGCGTAGTGCACAGTGGGGCGATAAATTGTTTCACCAACATTGTCTCGAACAGAGAGTTTCTCGGTAATACTGAAAGCTTCACCGTGTCGTACCACCATGCCTGTAATGGTGTAATCTGGAACCCAACTGGACACGTACGTGTTCATTCCCATGCGGGCTAAACAGATTTGGCTCTTTGGGCCATCCTCGTGTTCGTATGCAAATGGAGGGAGTTCTTTTTCATGAGTGCCCCATCCCATCTCGGCGGTAGTTGTTCCTTCCTCACGAAAGCCCTCGACGCTCCAGGTGTTGACGAACTCATCAACTTCTTTCGGTGAAGTAGAAATCTGAGTATCACGTTCGCTGCAGTGGATTACTTTTACTCCCAATTCCTTTGCAAGGTAATTGAAGGTGTGTGTTTTCCGATACTGTGCAATCCGTTCGGCCTGTTGGCCAGAAAACTTTTGTTCTTCAAGGCATGCGTCGGCGATATCAAGCAGGGCCTGCTTCGTAAAGTGACTGATCAGTCCTGGGTTCGCGCCGTGTTCAAGAACAGCCGTTGGCCCCTTTTCAGTCCACTGTGAGATCATGCGACGAAGATTCATGTGACGCCAGTAAAGAGTGAGTTGTGTGGGATGAGCATTCTTTGCATGTTCATATGGGTCCCAGAGCTCAACGGATGTATTCAGATAGAGCACACCATGGTCGTGACACCAACTGACAATCTCACAACAGTCAATGTTCCATGCGAGATCAATGAGTAGATCACCCTCACCGACATAGCGATGGAGCACCTTGCCTAAATTGTCTGGGCAGACCTTGTCTTGGACGAATACGACCCCTTTTTCAATCCATGGTCGTAGTGCTTCTTCATCAGGTTCAAAATCAATAATTGTTATCTGTGAAGGATTAATTTTTATGTGGTCGAGTAGGATTGGCAGCGTGCAACGAGCAACAAAGCCAAAGCCAACGAATAAAATTTTGTTGTCAAATGTGACCATGCGAGCAACCAACTCCAGGGGCAATGTAATACGCGAAAAAGTGTAATGTTCATGAAACTATTGGTTTCAAAATGAGCCCAAAGTATAACGTTGATCCCCTCAATCAGTGGTTCCAATAGATTTGCTTACAAAAGATGTTTCGGAAAGTGAATAAACAAACGTTTTAGGTTTATGATGCCGTTTTGATATGAAACCGGTACAGTACCTGTTTTCTCAGTCATCGCTTGAAACAAAGCATGGTTTACGACCAACAGCCGCTAAGGTGGAAATATAAATACTCATGACATTTTCGCACGCAATCTGGCTGGCAGTAGGTGGAGGTCTTGGCACACTCTCGCGTGTTTTGGTGATTATGCTAGCCGTTCGGTTGTGTGGTCGGGATTTTCCTTGGGGCACTTTCGCGGTCAATTTGCTCGGCAGTTTTCTTTTTGGATTGATTGTAGCCTTTGGCCGGGGTCGGATGAGTTTGCCCGCAGGTCTTGAAACAATATTGTTGGTAGGATTTCTCGGAGGTTTTACAACGTATTCTAGTTTTGCATTTCAGTCATATGAGTTGTTTCAAGAGGGGAAGCCCAACCTTGCTGGAGCGTACATGATCGGAACAACAATCTCTGGTTTGGCAGTTGTATGGGTTGGGGTTTTTGTCGGTCGATTCTTTGCCGGATAAAGTGCATCTGCAAGACAGGGATGATCGTTATTTCGGCGAGCAGTGTGTGCCTTATGGTAGGCAATACCAAACAAGTAGTTAAGGATGTTATGGATTCTTTACGACGGATTTCTATTTTAATATGGCTGCTTTTCGGGATGACTGGAGTAACGAATTTCCTTCATGCGAAGGAAAGAGAAAATAAGAACAACGAATATGTGTGGAC
>CAJQGO010000147.1 GCA_905477565.1 uncultured Planctomycetota bacterium | reverse complement strand
TGTGAAAGTCCTGATCGGCACGGATTTTAGGGTAGGAAAGGAACAAAACATGGATACCTTTCGTATATAAGGGTTCGATCCTACGGCTCTCTTCCGTTTTAGAAAGTTATAAAAATGCCAGCCATTCATCTGAAAACAGAGATACCGGGTCCTCGTTCACGAGAACTTAATGAGGTGCGGCATGAGCACGTCTCACCAGGACCGTTCCACACAACTCCTGTTATCGCATCCCATGCGAAAGGGTCTGTAGTTACAGATGTCGACGGTAACTCATTCTTAGATTTTTCGAGTGGTATCGGTGTTACGAATCTTGGCCACCGTGATGAGGCTGTGATGCGAGCTGTTGCGGAACAGGCTGAGAAATTTGTTCATACGAGTATCAACGTCGTTGCTTACGAAGGATACATCCGTCTAGCAGAGCGGCTGAACGCACTCTTGCCAAAAGCTGCTCCGTGCAAAACATTTCTAGCAAACTCTGGTGCCGAAGCAGTTGAGAATGCGGTTAAGTTTGCACGTGTGAAAACAGGTCGACAGGCGGTCATTGCTTTTGAGCACGGATATCATGGCCGCACGTACATGGCGATGGCACTTACGGCAAAGGCCCATCCGTATAAAAGTGGATTTGCGCCATTTCCGGCCGAGGTGTATCGGGCGCCATACCCAGATTTTTATCGATGGCCTGGCGTGCAAGGAGATCCAGGGGGGTGTCCGCAGGCGTCGTCATGTCCGCTTGAGCGGTGTTTCTGCCAAGAGGTATTTAATTCGTTTGCCGAGATTGCACGAGGCCAAATTGGTGAACAAAATGTTGCAGCAGTCATTATTGAGCCCGTTGCTGGTGAGGGCGGATTTGTGCCAGCCCCGGCGCCGTTCCTTAAAATGTTGCGTCGATGGTGTGATGAGCACGGTGTTGTACTTATTTTTGATGAAGTTCAGACTGGCTTTGGAAGGACGGGTAGCCTGCTGGCGTGTCATCAATTAGATGTCACTCCTGACCTTGTTGTCATGGCTAAGGGATTAGCGAATGGCCTTCCTCTCTCAGCCGTGACAGGTCGGGCAGATGTCATTGATGCTGTCGGACTCGGCGGTGTTGGTGGAACGTACTGTGGGAATCCACTGGCGTGTGCTGCATCACATGCTGTCCTTGATCGATTCGAAGACCCGGCAGTACTAGCACACGCCTGCCACATTGGAGAGGTGCTGCGTCACAGACTCGAAGCATTTGCTAAACGTTTTCCGTCTGTCGGCCAAACACGTGGACTCGGTCCGATGCGCGCAATCGAACTTGTGACCGATCGAGAAACAAAGCAGCCCAATAAGGCGGCTGCTCAAGCAGTTGTTCAATATGCCTATGAACACGGCTTAATTCTTATGGCATGCGGCACACACGGAAATGTTCTTCGTTTTCTTGTGCCATTAACCATGAATGATGAGGAGTTAAACGAAGGTCTTGCCGTTGTTGAAGATGCTTTAGCAAGTCTCGAGTAAAAATGTCTTCAGGCAGGTAAGCGTGGCCGAATTGTTCTAATGGCGGCATCTCAGAGATGCTTTGTAGGTAGCGTTCTTTTAAATTTGCTAGAATGGGCTCCCATCAAGAAAATATATTCCAGCATGGGAGGGCATTTTGTTGAAATTGACACGGACACTCTTCGTCCTTCTTTTTTTGACATATGATTGTGTCGTTTGTGCAGAGATGACACAGGTCACGAAGCCGAATGTCTTGTTTATTGCCGTGGATGACCTTGCATGTACGCTTGGGTGCTATGGCGATCGAATTGCAAAAACGCCAAACATCGACCGACTCGCTGCACGAGGTGTATGTTTTCAACGGGCGTACAATCAGTTGCCGCTTTGCAACCCAACACGGGCGTCTCTTCTCACTGGTCTCCGTCCAGATCAGATAAAAGTCTATGATCTTGATCGACACTTCCGCGATGAAATTCCAGATGTTGTAACACTGCCTCAGGCATTTCAGCAGGCTGGATATTATGTCGCCCGAGTGGGTAAAATTTTTCATTACAACGTTCCAGCTTCAATAGGAACCAACGGCCTCGATGATCCACCGTCGTGGATGCGCGTAGTCAACCCGAAAGGACGAGACACCGCTGAAGAAAACCTTGTTTTTAATGCAGAGCCGAACAAAAAAATTTCTGCGGCACTCAGTTGGCTTGCAGCAGAAGGAAGTGACGAAGAGCAGACAGACGGCATGATTGCCACAGAAGCTATACAAATGATGGCTTCAAATAAGTCGATCCCTTTTTTCTTGGCGGTTGGATTTTTTCGTCCGCATACACCGTATATTGCTCCAAAGAAGTATTTCGATCTTTATTCAACTGAAAAGATGCAGTTGCCATACGCTCCGCAAGACGATCGTGAAGATATACCAGTCGCAGCCTTTGCTCATAATTGTTCAGAGCCGCATTACGGACTTGACAAGGATGTTTTGATTCAGGCAACGAAGGCCTACTACGCCTGTGTTTCGTTTGTTGATGCACAGGTTGGTCGTCTACTCGACGCACTTGATCAGTTTGAACTAACTGAAAACACAATTATTGTTCTCTGGAGTGACCACGGATATCATCTTGGAGATCACCTTGGAGTTTGGCAGAAGCGTACCCTTTTTGAGCAGGCTGCTCGGGCGCCTTTGATTATTCGGGCTCCGAACATGGCAGGGAATGGTCAGGTTTGTCGGCGAGTAGTTGAATTCAT
>CAJQGO010000146.1 GCA_905477565.1 uncultured Planctomycetota bacterium | reverse complement strand
GTGGAACAACGCAGCCGCCTGCAATCCCAACTCATGGCAATCGATTGGTGTGAGGTTGCTGCTTGCAAAAAACTAGTCGAAGCCCACCATGAAAGGAAAAGTATCACAAAACCACAAGGTTTTGAAAATACAGTGACACCACGTTGTCACAGACTCAGAACGCAGGATACGGCAACATCAGATGCTCTGAGTCGAGGGCATGAATGCCTGCGTACTGCCCAGGTAGGTGCAATCTTGATGGCAGGCGGCCAGGGCACTCGCCTTGGGTTCGACGAACCAAAAGGAACGTTTCCTATCGCAACAGTATCGAAAGCAACTCTTTTCGAGGTGCTTCTCGGACATCTCGTCGCAATTAAGAAGCGATTTGGAAGCCGTATTCCCCTAGGCATTATGACAAGTGCTTCCACGAACACGGCAACCCGTAAATTTCTTGCCGAGATGAATTTCTATGGACTCGATGCTGATCAAATCTTTTTTTTCTGCCAAGGCAATCTACCTGCAGTTGATGAGACGACTGGCAGCCTTCTACTTGATGCATGTGACCATGTTGCGGTTGCACCAGACGGCCATGGTGGAATGTTACAGTCGCTTACAGAAAGTGGTGGTCTTGATTGGTTTCGTCAGCAGGATTGCCGCACGCTTGTAAGCTTTCAGGTGGACAACCCCCTTGCAAAGCCACTCGATCCAGAGTTTCTTGGCCACCATCTGCTCTCTGGTTCTTCACTTTCAACACAAATTATTCCGAAAATTGATCCTGAGGAGCGGGTTGGCGTTGTAACTGAATCTGGTGGAGTCACAAGAATCATTGAATATAGTGACTTGCCTCAACCCATCGCTGCAGAGCGGCTTCTGGACGGAAGGTTGCGATTCTTTGCCGGCAGTATTGGAATTCATGCATTCGAAACACAGTTCCTTGAAGGTGTTGCTTCCTCCCAAGCAAGGCTTCCGTTACACATCGCACATAAAAAAGTACCTTTTATCAATGAACATGGATGCTCCATTCAGCCATCGGCACCAAATGCTTTCAAATTTGAACGATTTATATTTGACTTGATGCCCCTAGCCGACAGTGTGACTGTTGTGGAAATTGATCCGGCAGAGGGTTTTGCGCCGCTAAAAAATCCGTCCGGTGCTGCCAAAGACTCACCCGAAACAGTTCGGCAGGCGCTCAATGCATATGCCATTCGGCATCTTGAACAAGCCGGTATAGTTGTCGCATCAGGTGTGCACGTGGAACTCGATGCTGCATCAGTTTTTGATGACGAGGATCTACGACTCATTGCAAAGACTGGTATTTTTCCAAAAAACCGCATTGACCGCCCACGCATTATTCGGGCAATCTGAGGATTCTTAGAAATCATACTTCCTAGGAGAATATTTTCATGCTTCATGCAATCATCATGGCGGGCGGATCAGGCACCCGTTTCTGGCCATCAAGCCGTGCAAAACTACCTAAACAACTGCTGCCGCTTGCAGGCTCAGAAACACTTCTACAAGACACCGTAGGGAGGCTTCGAGGGCTCGTCCCCCCGGAGCGAACCCTCATTGTCACCAACATGCGACTTACAGAAGCTGTCCAAAAACAGTTACCCGAACTTCCGCCAACTGCAATTGTTGGTGAACCCTGTAAACGAGACACCGCGCCGTGTATCGGACTTGCTGCCTTGCTTGTACTTCAACAAGACTCTGACGCAACGATGGCAGTTATGCCCAGCGATCATGTAATTGATCCGACTGACTCTTTCCAGAAAGCTTTGCTACAGGCACATGAGCTTGTCAATCAAAGCCCGGATCGACTTATCACGTTTGGCATTCGTCCATCGACCCCGTCCTCCAGCTATGGATACATTCAACAGGGAGAGCCCCTACCGCACAGAAAGAATGATGCACCGGTTCACCGTGTCGCTCAATTCCGGGAGAAGCCACCTGTCGATGTAGCAAAAGAATATCTCGCCGCTGGCAATTTCCTCTGGAATGCCGGAATCTTTGTCTGGCGGGCAAAGACAATTATTGAAGCACTTTCGGAACATCAACCGGCGTGCCTGGAGCATTTAAGACGTATCGCAGAAAACTGGGAAACGCCTCAACGCAACGAGGTCTTTTCAGAGGAATTTGCAGCAATAAAAGGTGTTTCAATCGACTACGCTGTGCTCGAACACGCTACAGAAGTCGCCGTAATTGAAGCACCTTTTACCTGGGATGATCTCGGCGGCTGGTCTGCTGTCGCTCGGCAACGAGGACACGATGAAAATGGAAATACTGTTGTTGGTCGTCACTTAGGAATTGATTCAAAGAACGTCCTTGTGCACACCTGCGATGACCACCTCATTGTCACTTTGGGTCTAGAGAATACCCTTCTAGTACACACTGATGATGCTACCTTGGTTGCTGACAGATCGCACGAGGAGCATATTCGTAAAGTAGTCGCTGAGCTAGAAAGTAAAGAATGGCACGAATATCTGTAAGAAATACTGTATTTCTAAAAATATTCTCTGCACTGCAACTGAGTGTCGTCTCATCATACTTTCTCATCATTGCAATTCCGCAGGTTACTGGTTCGGAATCTCTCACCCCAGACAGTGATGAAAAACACTGGGTCAGCAAAATTTTTGATAACTTCACGGCCGCTACTGATGCCTTGCAATGGTCAGACATACGAGTTGTCAGTAACTGGCGAATACAACAGCATGTCCAGTCAAAATCGTATCGGCTCTTAGATTCAGATGATCGTGTTGTCCTTGAAGGAACTCTCAAAGAATGCTCTGCTCAATTCTCCTCACTTATGAAAAAAGGTGGCATAGATCCTTTAAAAAAAGAAGCCGTCATTGTTCTTCATGGTCTTGGTGAAGGGCGAAGTTCCATGAAGCCCCTTGTTACATTTCTTGAAGAAAACATGACTGCCAGCATCCTGACCTTTGGGTATGCAAGTCCTCAAGCGCCCCTTGCTTCACACGCCGATTCACTGGGCAGGGTACTCGCAGGGCTACCGCCAGCAACCGCCATCAGTTTTGTAGGCCATAGTATGGGAAATCTGGTTGTGCGGCGGTGGCTACAAGACGCACAACCGAACATTGTCCGTCGAATCAATCGTATGGTAATGCTTGGCCCACCCAACCAAGGATCAGACCTCGCCCGACTGGCCGCAAGCA
>CAJQGO010000145.1 GCA_905477565.1 uncultured Planctomycetota bacterium | reverse complement strand
CCTCAGACGACAAAGCAATTAGTGCAAAGCCGAATGCCCTCGTGTTATTTAATCCGGCACTTGCCATTGCCTGGGATGAACGGATGCCAAAAGAAGTGCGTGCGATAGCGCAGCAGAAAATGAGTAACCGTTCACATGCACCTATTCAAGATGTGTCACCACTCACATACGCTTCTACAAAACAGCCACCCTGTATCATCTTTTTTGGAACTGCAGATCGGCTTCTCCAAGGTGCTCGTTTGTACCAAGAAGACTCGAAAAAGGCAGGCAACCTCTGCGAAATAGTGACTTACGAGGGGCAAGGACACGGATTTTTTAACGGCGGCGAACACTACGATCTTACTTTGGCGGCAGCTGATACATTTTTGGTCGACTGTGGGTGGCTCCCTAAGCAATAAAAATTCAGAAGGAATTTTCATAACGTGTTACGCATTCAATGACATGCACCCTCGTTCTGTATTCGTGCGCGAGATCGTGCGTATCACACATCTGAAGGATACGTTTCAGCTGAGCCGATCTTTTTAGGAAGAATCATCGCGTGCGTATGGTTCGGTGTAGTTGACCTGCACAAGACTTGCTCTTTTATCTTTTTCACTTCTTCGCGTAGCTGAGATACTACCTGCTTTCACATTCACTTGTGGAGAGTACTCACTTCACCTTCTTTGACACGTTAGAGCTATGCGGCTGTGATGAACCAAACATCTTTTTGTACATCTGAATCAACCAATGTTGTAAATGACGTTGTTATGCCGTGAGCATTTTTGCTAATTACCCCCACTTACGGAAGGGTAGTGAAGTCACTCTTTAGAATGCACGAAGCAAATATGAATGACAGCGCAAATGTGAATGAGAGCAAAGATGCCACACATTCACTCCAATTGTCTGAACGAGAAGAGAATCCCACGCACACGTGTACTCAAGATACATCAAAAAAATATTCTCATTGGTACGGTAGGTACCCTTGGTTAGCTTTTATTGTTGGCCCACCACTTCTCTTTCTCACGTTTACTGCATTAAACTGCTTTATGTTTCTTTTGTTCCTGTATTTCGCGGCTGAAGGTCGCACCGTTGAAACAAGCCCACTAATAATGCAAACGGTATTCTGGGCCAGTCAAACAATTGCTTTCGTGCCAGCACTCGGTGCAGCTTTACTACTATGCTGGATGGTCAATCGATCGGGCAGACGTCGGCTCTGGGCGTTGGCTGCGTGTGGCATAGTTGCTTTGCTGGCAAGTTGTTTTAATGTGTCTTGCACATTGCCCCAGACCGAACCAGGAACAGGAAACCTTTGTTTTTGTTTCGCCGGGAGTTCACGTTTTTGGCAAAGTGACTTCTGGCATCCGAGTCAAGCTGTCGCGCCGTTGATCATCGGGGTCCTATTCACGTTTGTTGGCCGTGACACTCCAACGGACCCAAACCAGAACGTAGCCGCTGAACCAATGCGGGTAGCGGCTTAATCGGTGGGCCACGACTGGCTCTGGACTGCCTTTACATGCCCAACGAATCAGCTTAAAAACCGGTCCAAATCGCAGGGAAAACCCCACGGTGTGTTCTAAAAGAGCCCAGTAATATTGGCTTGGGAAGGGAAATGACAGTGCTCTTCGAAGCTAATCCTTCTCACTCGTTCCTTTGTTTTTAAAAACAAGTTTCAGACCATACTCAATGGTTGCAAAATGCTCCTGTACTTCCGACGGTGTTTTTTCAATCCCTTTTTCAGCCAAGTAATTCCTGTAAATCTCGCTATCTCGTTTATTCAGGTCTTTCAGTTCCACAAATTGCTTCAGATCCTCCTCTTCATCTGCTTCTCTGACTACATCTTTCAATAACTGATACGACTGCTCGCAACGAAAGTCATATCCAAACTTGTTAGACATATAGTTAAAAAATTGTATTTTGTTTGGCTGGTTCATTGACTTCACTTCGTGCTAGATCTCTTTATCAACTTAGTTATTTTTACAGCATCGATTCTTCTATGACTATTTCTCAGCAGAAACTGACCATGTAGAGAGCGAGAAGGTGTCAACAGAAAGGCTGTTCACAACCAGCATCAAATCCATGATGATTATGCGCAAACTGGAATTCAAAGCACCTTGGTGTGCTGCTTCTTGTATTTGCTGAAGCTGAAAGACTACTGCTTAAAGAACACCAGGTGTTTTAGAGTGCGCCTGCTGCGGGAAGTCAAAGGTCAGCACGAGTGGCTCAGTGCCAGTATTTTCAATTTCAACACCACCATTTGAAAGTGCAGACTGCGTGATAAAGCCGATCTCGGGATAAATCTCACCAAGAATCATGTCATGGTGATACCGAACATCGAGTTTTCCAACCCGGCCACTACCGCCGTTTGTGTGAAATAGTGCCGGACTTTCTGGGCAAAATTTTGTCTTGCCACCGGGCTCGACAATGAGTCTGAGAATCGAACACTTCTGATCACCAAGGAAGTCACCGTACACGATCCACTTTGCGTCAACACCTTGCCCTTTAAATTCATCTGCCGAAATTGCCGGACGTGAATTCTTCAGGACAAAGTCTGGATCCTGATTTGCATGAAAATCAAACTTTTCAACCAAGTACTCCCAGTCTTCGTGATGGTCCTTCGGGTAATCCTCTTCTCGACACGCGTAAAAAGCATCGGCTGCTCCAATGCGTCCGTCGAGTGTCAGGTCTTCGGCCAAGAAGTGCTCATCCATTGTGACGTGAAGTTCATGCGTGCAGAGGTTCGTTGGCGAGTGAAGTACACCATTAGGCATCACGAAGCCGTTATCAATCTGCATCATAACATGAGGCGCTAAATGCCGAATTCCATTGTATTCACTCTTTCCAAATCGCTTCATGCAAGCAAGGAACTGGTCCTTGGTCACAAACGAGTACAGACCCATGGCCGTCGTGTGATAATGCGATGCACTGACTCCAGGATTATCATAAGAATTGATGTCATAGACTTCCCACTTTGTCCAATGAAGATGATCAGGAATCGGATTTAAGTTATCAAACTTCTTTGAGACTATTGGCCAGGTTGGCTTATCGAACAATGATTGTGAGAAGGCCGTAATCCGCTCCCCGATGACGGCGGCTGGATTAGCGACAATCAAATCCTGAAGGGAGATGACTTGCCCGTTCGGGGCGAGAACATGCGACTCACCCTCTCGAAAAGGTGCCTTGTTCGTCCGTGTATCGATAACACCTGTAACAATCGGGACAGTGCAGCACATCCAGACTTCATCGAGCCCTGTGCCATTCATGTAATCCGGGTAGTATGACTGTGCAGCAAGGCGAAGACGTTTTCCTGGTGTACAAAATGTTCTTCCAGCGTATCTGTGAAGGAGTTGTAATACTCCGTCGTTTTTGTTCAGGCAGTCATCCAGAATCTCTCCTACTGCGCTACCAGCACCATCGATTACATCTTGTTGTGGGTACTCATGCAATGTATCAGAGAGAATTGACGTCGAAGCGGCCATGATCCGTATACCTCAATGGTTCGAAAGAAGCGTGTTGATTCTGAAAACTGATTTGATCTCGAGTATAGGTGTTATCAGATTGTGTAAACACACCGAGGCATCATCTTGCGATTTGAACTGGTATTCCAGACCAGCTTTTATAGCCCCCAGCCGAAAGCCTCTATGTATGTCAGTCATGAGCACATTGATAACAAACACGTAGCGATTAACAAGAATTGGTCGTGTCTTGGTTTGAAGGGGAAAATGAGGCCATAACTCAG
>CAJQGO010000144.1 GCA_905477565.1 uncultured Planctomycetota bacterium | reverse complement strand
CCGCCTGATTCACTCACCACATTTTGGTGAGCGAATGACGGTGCCTTGGTTGGATCAGGCCCGTTACGCTGATACCAATGGGTACTCAATCGATGGCGGTCGTGACATGTGGTTGTGGCGAGACTGGGTCATTCAGGCCTATAACGACAATATGCCATTCGATCAGTTTCTACGAGAACAGTTGGCCGGCGACCTTATTTCTGATGCCACTGACGCACAGTTGATTGCCACTGGGTTTAATCGTAACCATATGATTACTCATGAAGGTGGTACGATTCCAGAAGAAAATCTCACAAATTATGTTGCCGATCGCGTGAAAACAACGAGTGAAGTATTCCTTGGTTTGACATTTGGGTGTGCGCAATGTCATGACCATAAGTACGATCCAATTTCTCAGAAGGAATACTACGAGTTTTTTGCCTTCTTTAATGAACTTGATGACCGTGGCCTTGATGGGAATGCTGGCAGAAATGCCATGCCGCAAGTGGCGGCCTCCACTGTTATGGCTCGGGATGAACTCAAGAGTGTGAATGCTGAACTCGCAGCAGCGCGCATAGAACTAGCGAATACAACGAATGGATTTGAGGAGTGGGTGACAGACGAACGGAGTCGAGAGCAACTCCGCGGAAAGCAATTCCGTTACGTGGATGCTGAACTACTCGACGCTTCGGCACCGAATCGTCCTGGTCCCTATGAATTTGATTCTGACGGAACTGTCTCTTTATCGGCTCCGAGTAAGGGTTTGGCTGGATTCAGTCACTCGATTCAATTGCGGCAAGGGGACCAGCAAGCAGGTGAAACAATATCAGGTATTTCGATTGAATTTGATCCCCAGCCGGTTCCTGGTGCGGCAGGGGAAGGCATTGAAGAAAGCACAGAGCCGGTGCTTTCGCTGACCCCGTTTCCTGATGGTGTTCCAAAAATTACAGCTGTGTTGGTTTCTGCAAACAATCAGCCTGCTGACCAGGTGGACTATCATGGTCAATGTAAGTTTGTTTCCGCCACAGCAAGTACGTCGGCCGATGGCCATGCGGCACCTTCGGTATTGGATGAACGAAACGTTCACTGGTGGCAGCCATCAGAAAAAGAGCAGAAGCAGTGTCTTACACTGACATTTGATCAGCCTGTTGATCCAGCCAAAACACCTTTCCTGAGTGTGCTTGTCTTTTTTGGGCAAAACAAATCGCTACCTTTTCGCTGGAGAGTGCGTCCATTTGCTGGGCATGATCCCCAGAGCAAGTGGGATGGTGCCATTGCTGCGGCTCTTTTAGAAGATCAGACGCAGTGGACCGAGGATTCCCGAGAACAGTTGCTTTCAGTCTTTCGGCAGACAGCACCTTCTCTGAGTTCACTACGAACACAGATCAGCAATCTGGAAGAGCGACAAAATATTCTCACGAAAAAGCACTCGACAATGGTGATGAATACATCCTCTAAGCCACGTGAGACATTTGTCTTAAACAGAGGGCAATATGATGCACCAACAATACGCGTAACGCCGCGAACCCCACAAGTGTTGCCACCGCTTCGTGTTGGACGTAATGGAGCCAGAGCAACTGACGGCAATAAAGATCGAAAAGAGACTCAGCCAACGCGTCTTGATCTTGCAGAATGGTTAACAGCCCCGAATCATCCCTTAACAGCCCGCGTTGCGGTGAATCGAATCTGGGCACTGTTTTTTGAAACAGGAATTGTTTCAACGTCAGCCGATTTTGGGTCACAGGGGGAATATCCGAGTCACCCTGACTTGCTTGACTATCTGGCAACACGTTTTGTCCGTCATGGATGGAATCAGAAAGAACTGATTCAGATGATTGTTTCGAGTGCAACCTATAGACAGCAGTCGGTAACAACGGCTGAACAGCTAGCCGTTGATCCGGGTAACAGATTGCTTGGTCGAGGCCCTCGGTTTCGACTTCCTGCAGAATTTATTCGTGACCAGGCATTGGCCGTGAGTGGACTTTTAGTACCACGTGTCGGTGGGCCGAGTGTTCATCCGTACCAGCCACACGGGCTTTGGAAAGAGATCAGTCACTTTGGAAGTACGCCGGCGACAAAACAGGTTTTTGTTCAAGACCATGGTGAAAAACTCTATCGACGAAGTTTGTATACGATCGTGAAGCGGACAAGTCCACATCCTGCCATGGCAGCCTTTGATGCCCCGAATCGTGAAATGTGTGTGGTCGATCGCAGTAAAACAAATACGCCCCTTCAGGCACTCGTGACATTGAACGATCCTCAATTTACCGAAGCGGCACGTGTGTTTGCCAGTTCTATCTTGCAGGAGCAATCGACACATGACGATCGTTCACGTATCGAGTGGGCCTTTGAATCCATAAGTTCACGTCCACCGACGGGCTCTGAAGTCACAATGATTGCACGACTCTTAGATGCCGAAAGAGCACAGTTTCAGAGAAGTCCAATAAATGCAGAGCGTGTTATTGCTGTTGGCGAGTATCCTGCGACACACGATATCGATCCGGTGGAACAGGCTGCGTGGACACAGATAGCGACGCTGTTACTTAATCTAAGCGAAGTTCTAACCAGACAATAGTCTTCATTACTCATTATGCATTCACTTCCTTTTGACATAGAACTACGACGAGCTCAACTGCTGACGCGTCGGTCACTGCTGGGCAGTTCGGCAGTGAGCCTCGGAGCGTTCGCATTGGGGAACCTCCTCACGAGTGAGAAGGCTGCCGCTGCTGTTGGAGAAGCCAAGTCTGAAGGACTTCCTGAACTTCCACACTTTGCCCCAAAAGCGAAACGTGTGATCTATCTGTTTCAGTCTGGTGGCCCAAGCCATGTGGATCTGTTTGATTATCACGAAGAAATGGAGTCTTTGCACGGGACGGATCTTCCAGATTCCGTTCGCGGTGGGCAGCGATTAACTGGCATGACGTCTCGTCAAAAAAGTTTTCCTGTCGTGAAGCCTCTTTGGGGCGGTCGTCGTTGTGGTGAACGCGGTACCTGGATGAGTGATATCGTGCCGCATACACAGTCGATTGCTGACGACATTACAATCATTCGCTCCTTATGGACTGAGGCGATTAATCATGATCCTGCAGTGACGTTTATCAACACCGGATCACAGCAAATGGGTCATGCATCGCTTGGTGCCTGGCTCAGTTACGGGCTCGGGCGTGAGAGCGATGACTTTCCTGCCTATATGGTTTTGCTGAGCCAAGGCAGCGGAAAAAATCCTGGACAGCCACTTTTTTCACGGCTTTGGGGTAGTGGGTATCTCCCTTCAAGCCATCAAGGTGTCATGTTACGGCCTGGTGTGAATCCCGTGCTGTATCTGAAGAACCCACCTGGAGTCTCACGCGATGCACGACGTCAATTGCTCGATACACTTGGCGACCTGAATCAAAAGCACGCCGCCGCGGCGGGTGATCCTGAAACGTTGGCTCGAATCGAGGCCTATGAGATGGCCTATCGCATGCAGACATCTGTTCCCGATCTGACAAATGTTTCTGACGAGCCGGAATCAACTTTTGAACTCTACGGTGATGACGCACGACGCCCAGGGAGTTTTGCTGCAAACTGTCTG
>CAJQGO010000143.1 GCA_905477565.1 uncultured Planctomycetota bacterium | reverse complement strand
GCCGACATGGCAGCATCTCGAAGCCAGCAGTAGCGGTAATCCCAGTTACGAATCCCTCCGAGGTGTTCCGGAAGGCTTGTTGTTGCCGCGGCTACAATTCCGCCTGTTGGTCCATAGCACAGTCCCTTAAGAACCAGTGCACTGCGGCGAACGAGTGGACCTTCTCGCTTTGGTAGAGCCAATCGGTCTGCCCATGATTCCCAGTACGATTTGGTACGTCGGTAACGTTCTTGAGGTGGTAGTGTCTGTTGTTCACGTAGCGAGCCTGTACCGTAGCGGAGCTCGAGCCGAAGTGGTTCTCCTCGCAGGGTAACTGTACCAACAGCCGTTTGATGAGAGCCTTCTTCCATAAGTTCCCATTCAACGCCTGGTGCCCGTAGAACAATTGGATCGATCGTATCATCTATTTCGAGTCCACCATCACGAATGACCAGTCGAGTCGGAAGCCTTCCGAAATCAAGCCTCGGTGCAAACGTAATACGAACGTCACCTCGCCCTTCAATTTGGCGAATTAAGTCAGTTCGGCCAGCACGTTGTGTGGGTTTTCCAGCGGAGCAATCCAAGAAGTCGGTTACTGTTAACCGCGGCCAAGTTGTTTTTAATACAAGAGAAGTTCCGTCGTATTGTTGCTGAGGATTGGTATCCGGCTGGGAAGGCTCGATCGTGAAGTGCCCCGCCGCCGGACCACCGAGCAACTCGGAAAATAGTGCTGGCCCATCCACGCGAGGCGCACACATCCAGCTGATTTTTGCCCCAGGAGAGACAAGCGCCATGACTCGTCCATCCGAAAGCAGGGCGTGCCGTTCTATTGGTATAGCATCAGCGCCAGCAAGAAATGCTTCTCGTGCGTTAGATAATCGAGCCAGTCTTCTTGCAACTTCAGTCGGATCATGAATTCGAAATGTTGCAGCACTTTCTCCAGTACCAACTTTCACAGATACATCTGGACCATGCAGCCTGACAAAGGCATCCTCGTCAGTTATGTCATCGCCAAAGTAGACTACCGCAGTTGCTCCTACACGATGTCGTAGGGCATCAATGCAGTCTCCTTTTGATGTATGTACGACAGCTAATTCAATAACCTTCTTCCCTGATTTCACACGGACGTCATCCCACGTTGCGGCCCCTGCAAGAAGTTCATTCACGGCCTTTTCAGCTTTTTCATCTGCAACATTTCGGTAATGAAAAGCAATCGATGCGGGCTTCGTTTCGATATGAAATCGCTCATCCTGAGCAGCGACACGATGCATCTCATCGAGTACCCGCTGTCGTAGTAAAACCTGTTCGTCCGTAAGCGTACGTACAAAGTCCTGATCGAACTCACTACCATGAGAGCCAACCAGCATGATCTGTCCATCGAGAGAACTCAGGTTGGCAAGGTCTGAAAGTGATCGACCGGATACAACAGCGCAGTGTGTCCCTGATTGTGTGGCAAGTGCTCGAAGTGCAATGATTGATTCTCGCACTGGCTTCGCATCTTCTGGATTATCAACAATGGGTGATAACGTACCGTCATAATCAGTAGCTACGAGTAAGATTGGTACTCGTGCGATCGCCTCAAGGGCCTGGTCAAGATCATCTTCCATGATGTGTGTTGTGCCTAGTTCGTTCCCGGTCAAGAGTCATCTCCAATGGTGTAAATTCCAAGATGGTAATCAGGGAGAGGGAGGGGGGGTGTCAATAGGTAATTGCATATTAGTCGACGAAGGGCGTGGCTGTTCCGCCTCAAGGGCTTGCGTGAAGTCTGATGCCCAGGTGTAGACAGTTCGCTTTCGGACTCGTTGGCGAAGGCTGCGCATACGCCGAGTCTGTTCCTGGCGAGGCATTGCGATCGCCTGTTCGATAGTTGCTGCCATGCCATCGATATCATGTGGGTTCACTAAAACTGCCCGATCAAGTTCAACTGCTGATCCGGTGAATTCAGACAGAACCAATACGCCATTCTCATTTTTTCTACTCGCTACATATTCTTTTGCGACAAGATTCATTCCGTCACGAAAAGGCGTTACAAGCATGACATCAGCAGCTAAGTAATACGCGACTAATTCTTCTATCGGAAGACTTCTTCGAAGGTAATGTACGGGCACTGCCCCTACAGTTCCAAATTCACCATTAATATGGCCAACAAGTTTTTCAATTCTATCCCGTACTTCAATGTACTCATCAACACTTTCACGAGACGGAACACTCACTTGAACCAACACAAGGTCATCTACGGTATGGTTTCCTTTATCGAAAATCTCATATACCGCACGTAATCGCTGGTCAATTCCCTTCGTGTAGTCAAGGCGGTCAACGCCGAGCATGATTGTTCGATTTTCCCCAAGATCGGACCGAATAGCTTTTGCATGCTCAATAATCTTAGGATCGTTGGCGAGTGATTCGATCCTATCGTAGTCAATTGATATTGGGTATTCCTTCGCAAGCACTCTTCTTCCATCAACGTTGACTGCTTGGCCACTTCCACGGTGCGGCGTGTAGCGATTTACCAGTCGAACAAAATTCTGCGCACCATGCCGCGTTTGGAAACCGATAACATCCGCGCCCAGCATGCCTTCAAGAATTCTTTTTCTCCAAGGTAATTGCGCAAAAAGTTCAACTGGTGGGAAAGGAATGTGAAGAAAAAAACCAATTCGAACATCTGGACGTAGCTTACGAAGCATTCCTGGAACTAGCTGAAGATGGTAATCCTGAACCAGGACATGACCATCGGGTGCAGTTTCTTGGGCAGCGTATTCAGCAAAGCGTTGATTGATTGCTACGTAGGGGGCCCACCATTGGCGATCGTATTGAGGAGTTTGGCATGCATCGTGATAAAGCGGCCAGAGCGTGCTATTTGAAAAACCTTCGTAGTAATCACGGACTTCCTCACTCGAAAGATGGACAGGAACGTTGTAAAGTCCATCATGCTCAAAAGGACTGCAGTTCGTTTCAGAACTGCCGGCCCAACCGATCCATACCCCTTTATTTTCTCTCAGAATGGGCATCAGTGCAGAAACTAGGCCACCGGGACTTGTTTCCCATGGACTCTCGGGAGATGTGCGGTGTACAGGCAGTCTGTTCGCAATGACGACCAGGTCACCACGCCTGTGATGTTTACGCATTCTGGAAGTATCAGGAGAACCCAAGGACAATCCTTACTGTCAAGATCCATCGAAAGAACCAAGAAGGGAGTTCGATTGCGGCTGGAATGACATTGCTGTTGATTGGTGGGGGCACAAACCTCTTTATAATCACGACGATTAGGCATCAGTATACACAAGTTTTCGTTCTGGTTGGCGTTCTTTGAAGCCGTCCCTAGCCGAATGCCGTTTAGCAGGTCAAACTACCAGTGATTCGGTGTGGAAATTGTTGACGTTGATCAGGCAAGGTGTTCGTAAAGAGAGGTGTGTAGATCGATGCGGGGCAATGATTTTGTAGAACCGTTAGGCATGCGCGTTCTGATTCGGAAAGACGAGAGTAGAAATCAGACTCGCGGAGGTATTGTCCTGCCAGATCAGGCGGAAATCCCAACGATTACAGGCAGGGTTGTCGAGGTTAGCCTTCAAATCGAACGAGACGCAGACTTTCCGATAGAAAAATATGACAAAGTTTTGTTCCATCCAAGGAATTCAATACCAGTAGATTTTGAACAAGATAATCTTCTTTATGTCGTTCCTATTGAAGATGTTGTAGCGGTGTTCCGTCGTGAGGAATCATCGACGCCTCAAAGAAGAAGCAAGACAGATCCAGAGGAAGGATAATCAGTTTCCGTTACTGAAAAACACGAAAAATCTTCTTTTTTAGTTTCGGTTCGTGTGCTCTAAAAACCGAGAAAAATTTTCTTAGGGCGTATCAAAACGATTGTTTATGAAGTGGCAGACACTCGACCAGTAAAGGGTGCAATTAGAAATTGAATTATGGTCAGTTTCTGGAATAACTTGGAGCGTTACGATTTCTGGATCAAACTTTTTTACTAACCGCAACGTGTTTTCTTTAGGAATAATTTCGTCATCTGAAGCGGCCAGCACAAGCGTTGGACATTGAATGTCTGACACCAGATTAATCGAGTGGTATGGATCACTGAGTAGTAGTCGTATTGGTAGGAATGGTGCAACGCGTCGAGCAATTGCCTCAATGCTGTCAAACGGTGTGATGAGAAGAAGTCCCTTCGGCTCAAACTGGGCAGCCACTCCGATTGCAAGGCTAGTTCCCAGGCTGCGACCAATGACCAGAATGTCTGAATGGCTGGCTCTGAGGTGCCTGTAAATGGCTAATGCATCGTGCCGCAGACCATGTTCTGAGGGATTGCCTGTGCTGCCACCGTACCCTCGATAGTGCACCATGTAGATTGCGACATCTGAAATCCTTCGTGAATATTCAGGTAGAGATATTGATACATCTTCTGCATTACCACCGAAGTAGAGGACAGCTCGTGTGCTCTTCGGGCTGCTTACTGAGAGTTCCACAACAGCCTGTCCAGTATTCACCTGTATTTGATCGACACTGTAATTTTGTTGCTGACGAGGAAAGTAAATAAAAGATCGTTGTGTGATGAAAAAGAAGGCACAGAGACTCACGTAGATCAAGATGCAGATTATCGTTGTGAGATATATCATTCGTTGTGAGCGAGGCATGCGAGGAATTTCAAGGATATTTTTCTATGTAAAGTTGACAAATAAGAATGATCTGCAGGAGTCGCTTTACACGATCTTCATGAAGAAAAAACTATTTTGCGGAAAGGATATTTTTCTTACGTACGAATGTCTGGCTTTACTCTTTGGGAAAGTATCGCAATGCACAACAAAAACAGCATATGTACAAAACCGGGGAACAAACTGTGCCAGAGCGCCCTTGGTTTTTCATCGAAAATGTCAAGTTTGGCAAGATATACGAAATGTGCTGCAGATTAAAAAACGGAGAGGACGGGATTCGAACCCGTGGACCAGCTTTTGACCGGTCACGTCTTTAGCAAAGACGCGCATTCGACCACTCTGCCACCTCTCCTTATGGGAAAACTCGGTACTATTGATTTCCTCTAGACGAGAATGTTCGAGCGAGTCATTCTGAGGCACTAGCAGATTACTTGCAAGGAGGCGCTGGAGTGGCCGCATGGAAATGCCTGGTTTCATAAATTATCGACACTACACGAACCATCTATTGGTCGGTGTTATTTCACTGTTTGGCAGTCAAGCAGTATTCGAAAAAACTGTTTTTGGCAATGAAACAGCAATCATTGTTGATGCAGCTGACGTGGCAGACCATATACAAGCGCTTGCAGCCGATGCGTTCGAAGGCCGTGAGGGTGGCCGCCGGGGTGGGCGAGCCGCTAGTAGGTACATCGAGCAAGAGGTCATGCCGCTTGGTCTCATGCCGGCAGGTGACGGAAAGCGTTATTTTCAGTCGTTCCCGACACGATTTGGAACGCTCCGGAATCTCCTGATAATAATTCCTGGTAGTGATTCAGTATTACAAAGTGAAGTTGTTGTCGTTGGCGCACACTACGACCATGTGGGATATGGAAATAAACGGAATAGTTTTGGGCCATTTGGATATGTTCATAATGGTGCTGATGATAATGCATCGGGTGTGGCTGGTCTAATCAAAATAGCGGAGACACTTGCTGAATTATCTGACCCATGCCGTCGAACAATTCTACTTGCATTCTGGGACGGTGAAGAACAAGGGCTTCTCGGTTCTAAATACTTTTTACAAAATCATCCGGATTGTATCCAAGATAAGAAGATCGTTTTCTCAATCAATCTCGACATGATAGGTCGGCTTCGTCATAGACAACTGAACGTTTTTGGTGCGCGTTCAGCGACTGGTCTCGAGACGCTTGTTACTCGTGCCAACAATCGGTACGAAAAAGAATCACTAGAACTGATCTTCAACTGGGATATCACTCCGGATTCTGATCATTATCCATTTTTGAAGGCAGAAATACCAACGATTATGTTCCACACTGGACTTCACTCAGACTATCATCGTCCGTCGGATGATGCTCACCTGATTAATATCGAGGGCATTGAACCTGTCTTGGAGGTTGCCCTCCAAACTCTTCTCCAAGTTGCAAACAACGCAGACGGTACATTTTCATTTAGGGAGACAGCATTTCATGAGTCCAACGCGTCTCGGAAAAAGCTCGTAGAAAAAGCATTTTTGCCAACAGGAAGTCGTGGTCGCTGGGGTATCGGGATTCGAGATGATCCAGCAAATCCGACTGCCCCTGTAGTTGTTGCGATTCGTAAGGGGTCACCCGCGGAAAGGGGGCGTCTGCAAATCAAGGATCGAATTTATGAAGTGGGTGGCACTCCCATTATTGATCAGAAAGATCTCATGAGGCGGCTGTCAGAAGTTTCTCGTGATGACGGCATCGATGTACTTGTGTCACGACGAGGACAGTTTCTGGAATTAACTTGGAAAGAATAAAAAGCATTTCTCTGTGAGAGCCATGGGAAGGAATATGCGCAGGAGCTACGGAAAGGTGATAGGAATCAATAAAGCGTTAGTCTTCCTCCTCCCACTCCTCTTCATCTTCATCTTCCCACTCTTCTCCTTCTTCCTCTCCTTCTTCCTCTTCTTCGTACTCGTATTCATCGTCTGATTCATCGTCTGATTCATCGTCTGATTCATCGTCTGATTCATCGTCGACTTCTTCCCACTCTTCTTCCTCTTCTTCTACATCGTCATCTTCGTCTTCTTCATATTCGTCTTCATATTCATCTTCGTCGTCTGATTCATCTTCGTCGTCTGATTCATCTTCGGATTCGTCATCACCTTCTTCGAACTCTTCTCCTTCATCTTCATCTTCATATTCTTCGTCTTCATACTCCTCATCATCATCCCAATCTTCGTCCTCATCTTCTTCGTCTTCAGCAATGATGGTTGGGGTAGGACGTAGATGATCTTTGTGTGAATCAAACAAATCATCTACCAACAATAATTCAGGGAGTTCGTTCCAGCAGAACATCTCTCCACGAAATTCATCTTGTTGCTTACCGGGATTCAGAACTATTGCCACAGCTTCGTCTCCTAGAG
>CAJQGO010000142.1 GCA_905477565.1 uncultured Planctomycetota bacterium | reverse complement strand
ATGTTGAAAGACGGTCGTTTCGACCTTGTTATTCACCCTGTGAGCAGTTGCTATCTGCCTTCTCTGGCCAAACTTTTTGTTGAAATTTTTCGTATTTGTCGGCCAGGTGGATCCTACATGAGTCAGCACAAGTCTCCAAGAAACTTACAATCTTCGTTGCAACCAAATTCCAATGGTCGGTATGAACTTGTTTATCCAGAGGTTCGTTCGGTGGATGACTCAAAAGCACTTCCACCGGCACCATCTTCTCGTTTGAGGGAAGTTGGAACAAATGAATTCATCCATTCCCTAACAGATATTGTTGGTGGGATATGCCATGCGGGCTTTTGTATCAAAGATTTTTTTGAGCCAAGTGAGGGTGATCGAGAAGCCGCTCGCGGCTCATTTGCCCATCGAGCAGCTTTTCTCCCACCGTATATTCGTATCCTTGCCCGGAAATATGGGCAGGGAGCAACTTTGCAACCTGTCGTGGTACAGTAAAGACTTGTACTGGTGTAAGGATGTAATCAAATGATTTGTATGAATATTATGCTGACGGTAAAAGAAGAACGTGATATTGAAGCCGTGCGTGACTTGCTCTGTGAGGCGATGAGAAAGAGCAGGAATGAGTCAGGTTGTGAGCGATTTGATGTCTATCACTCGCAATCAGAGGCAAACCGATTTACTATGGTTGAGCATTGGTCTTCCCAAGAGGCTCTTGATGCCCATCGTCAGGCTGAAGCGTATACAACAATTTATAAGCCCCAAGTGATCCCACTCGTTGAGCGTGTTGGTCATCCAGTGACGCTTTTGGAGTAATGCTGGATCTATCAAATAAATAGATTTCATTTTGTCTATGTTGCTTCTCATTGATAACTATGATTCGTTTACATGGAATCTCGTTCAAAGACTCGGAGAAATAGAGCCACGCTTGAACGTTGAGGTCTATCGGAATGATTCCATCGATGGCGACGCAATTGCTGCAAAGCAGCCCAGCCACCTGCTCATTTCACCTGGTCCATGCACTCCCGACAAAGCGGGTGTTTCCTGTGATGTTGTGCGCCGTTTTGCCGGTCGCATGCCAATTCTGGGGGTATGCCTCGGCCATCAGGCAGTGGGTCAGGTTTTTGGTGGAAAGATTGTCGCAGCAAAGCAACTTATGCACGGCAAGGTTGATCAGATCGAGCATGCAGGCAGGGGCCTGTTTGCAGGGCTCTCTTCACCAATAGAAGCCACTCGTTACCACAGTTTGGTGATTGATCCAGGATCAGTGCCAGATGTTTTTGATGTCGACGCCTGGGCTTTTGCGCCCGATGGCAGTAAAGAAATCATGGCTATTCGTCACCGTGAAATGCCTGTCTACGGTGTGCAATTTCATCCAGAAAGTTTTCTTACAGTAGATGGGCATGAAATACTACGGTCTTTCCTTGGGACGACAAACAGTGGTTCAGTCTCATGATTGATGTTGTAGAAGCGCTGCGACGAATAGAAAAGGCAGCGGTTGTTAGTCAGCCACGTCGCGTCCGTATCGAAAATGCTGTTGGGCTGCAATTACGAGAAGATGTGATTTCAGATACGGATTCACCACCGTGGCACCGCTCGATGATGGATGGATTTGCAGTTATTTCCAACGACTTTGCTCTCACCAAAGATAATAAGACAATTGTGACTCTTGATGTTGTTGCTGAAATTGGTGCTGGTGAAACAACGGCAATCATTCTCAAGGAGGGGCAGTGCGTTCGAGTCATGACAGGCGCTCCAACGCCCTCAGGGGCAGACGCTGTTATTCCAATTGAGCGAGTTGTTACAGGAAGTTTGGATGGTCACGTTGGCGAGTGCGTTTCGTTACATGATCCTCACTTTCGGTTTGGCCAGCACGTAAGCAAAAAGGCAAGTTTTTTTCATGCAGGGCAGACGGTGATCAAGAGTGGTGTTGAGTTAGAACCAGTTCATATCGGACTTGCTGCTGAGGTAGGCGCCTCTCATGTAACAGTGAACGCACCTCCTCGTGTATCAATTATTACGACTGGAAATGAACTCATTCCCAATTGTCAAATTCCCGGAAAAGGCCAAATTCGTAATACGAATGAACCCATGCTTTCCGCTGCAGTGGCACGTTGCGGTGCAGAGCCAATCCCGATGGGTATAGCCAGAGATCACGCAGAGTCACTCAGGGCATTAATGGCTCAAGGGCTCGCGGCTGACATCCTTCTTCTTTCGGGTGGCGTCTCTGCTGGAGATTATGACCTTGTGCCGAGAACGCTTGAAAAGATGGGCGTCGAATGCATTTTTCATAAAGTTTCTCTGAAACCTGGAAAGCCGATCTGGTTTGGGGTTTTCCAACGACCGGCGGCAGCACCAACACTAGTCTTTGGTCTTCCTGGGAATCCTGTAAGTGCCCTGGTTTGCTTTGAACTATTTGTTCGACCAGCGTTAGGTCTTGTATCAGGCCAATCGATCGATAAGCAGAGTGGCTCTCACCACTCGGCAGAATTGGTTGGCTCAATGAAGGGAGGCGGGGACCGACCCGTATATCATCCCTGTCGTCTCGAATTGTCTGACGGCAGGCTCTTTGTTGAAGCGTTGAAGTGGGGTGGCTCTGCTGACTTACTTGGGCTTTCTCGCGCCAATGGGCTTCTCGTTGTGCCGAAAAATAGTGGAGATTATCAGGAAGGAGACTTGGTAGAAGTCATTTCCCTTGTGTCACGATTCCGTCACGAGTCCGAGTGACGCTAGTTTTGCAAAGCACTCATCCCGTTCCCGACATCGCTCCAAAGATATCCATGATTCATCTTGAGCTGTATTGAAATCTTCGCGAGAAGCCGGCAAGGCTGTAGCGACTGATGTCAAACGCTGTATAACGCCGCGGTCAAGACGAGTGAGTCGCATCGCGTCAACTCGATAGTCTAGAAATGCTTCCCAACAAAGAGGGAAAAGTTTTGCAATGATTTCGTTTCCAATAGTTTCTGCATACCGTCGAATTTCAAGTTGTGCGTGACTATCCATTCGCAACGCAAGGAAATGCAGCAGATTATGAAGATCTATTTTCCAGTAGGCTTCTGTATACGTTGAAAGTGGCAAATCTTTACGTGCTTGCTCACGGGCTATACCAGCTTGCAGCCTTTCCTCGTAGACGCGACGAGCAAGGCTTTGTAATTCTTGTTCAGATTGAGTCAAAGGATGCCCATCATTATTCGTGAGGAATCCATCCGACCCCTGCCGATTCGATGCTGCCTGGCTTCTCCAGCCATCGTTCCCAGTTGATTGCATTGAATCGATTGCGAGGGAGTATCGAGTTGAGTATTCGTTGATGTTCGCTGTCCGGTGCCGAACCCACTGTCGCCAGCAATCCATTGGCACCCGTACAAGAAATTTCACCTCTGCCATCTCAAAAGGTGTTGTGTGGGCATGCCTCAAAAGATAACGGATCAGTTGCCGGTCATCACTGACTTTCCTCGTGCCTTCACCGTAGCTCACTCTCGCGGCTTGTACGACCGACGCGTCGTTTCCCATTACATCAACTACCGTCACAAATCCGTCATCAAGAACAGGAAATTTTTTCCACCGAAGGGTGTCGAGTGAGGGAGTGTTTTGTACTACGGATGGGGCGGATGGCATGAAATTTCCTCAATGCAACGAATGAATTTGTATACAGAATGAACTTATCCGGCGATCACTGCAACCGCTGGCCGTGTTGCAAGCCAATCACGCCATTCTGGAATACCATTTCAACTAAAGAAGTTCTCGCCATAAAGGTTTGTTGCGGGACAGGTTGTAACAGTTATATCGCCATTGACCCGTGTTTGACACGCAAGTCGCATGGTCTCTTCGTTCCCGATATAGGCCATAGAAACGCCCATGCGTGCTTTTTCGAGGAGTCCTCTCGGGCTTGTATTCTCCATTCCTTTGGTGATGAGCACTCGACAGCTTCCACAAGATCCCATGCCGTGGCAATTGAGGACTTTGTGAACCCCAGGGTACAGTGAGACTCCCGCAGCGAGTGCCTCCTTGCGAAGGTTGGCACCTTCAGGAACTTGAATTTCTTTTTTCTCTGTAGCAAAGGTAATTGTTGGCATAGGATTCTCTCGTTGAAGGCCTTTGTTTCCCGATACTGTAGTCATCTGGGCCGTTTGCTTCCAGCGCGGCTAAACTAATCCCGGAGGAATGGGTGAATGGCCGAATTATCACGATATCAGCGTCAAGTCGTCAAAAACTATTATGAGAACCTTGATACGGCACTTGTGCAGCGACTTGGTGAGCAGGTTACAGACCTTTACCTTGCTGAGGGTAAAAAACGAACAAAACTCTGGGTTTCTATTGAAAAATCACTTGAGAAACTTGAGGTTCCCAAATCGAGAATAGATCGAGTTGTTGCCTCTGATGATGCACAGCAACTAGCGACACTCCTGCAAGAATTATGGGGTTAAGTCCTGAGGTGTTGGGCCGGTCGCTGCCAGCAGATATTTCAGGAAAAGGAATCGATTTTTTTATTCGATTTGGTTTCGGGTACAACTGGCATGGTAATTTCTTGCGGCTTTCTTGATAGATGGTGCTCCCATGAAACAGGTTGTCGTCATTGTGAAGCCATTTCTGGCAGAGCGTGTTCTTGAAGCTATAGCCGAATTGGGAGTGAACGCTCTCGCTGTGCATGAGGTGAAAGGGTACGGACGTCAGAAAAGTTATCTCGACGCGACGACCGAACAGGATCGATCACTCGCCGTTCTTCCAAAGGTTGAAATTCAGTGCTGGGTTGAAGACTCTCAAATTGACCGCTTCGTTGATACGGTGAGTCAGGTTGCACGAACAGGAAGAATGGGCGATGGAAAACTATTTATTATTCCTGTTTCCCAAATTAGTGAATGAAGATCCCTGTGGCATACCAGATGCCATTTTTGCCTCGTTGTATGTCGTAGCCAAATGCGGAGTGCTCGGTTGAGACTGCCCGCCAGTGGCCCGGTGATTGCCGCCAGCAAGAAACGCAGTCTATGCAGGAATCAAGTAGGTTTTGGTCCGGCCAGCTCTCTGCACAGACTTCAGCTGCTGGTCCACGATCTTGGCTCAGTCGTTGTGATCGCAGCCCCCACTCATGATGACCTTGTCTTTGCAGTTGTGCTTGATGAGCGGAATGTGCAGCCGCCGCTTCGCATAGCACTCTGTCACAACTTCCATCAGTACTTTTTGGAGCATCAGCATGTCGTCGCACTGCAAAAATCATCGATCGCTGCGTTAATGAACCGGTGGGTAACCGTGCGAGCAAAGAGAGGTCGTGTCGGGAAAATTGATAGTACTTTCCATTCCGTCTCGGCAAGACTGAAACCACTTGCCCTTTCAGTGGTTTGTGAGCGTAGTCAATAACAAATATGCCCGGCCCTCCGTGAATTTCTCCCAGAGAAGTTGACGGAATCAGCAGATTCGAACATTCATCGAAATCAAGTTGACAAAATACCCATAAAGTACCTGACGCTGTAAAAAGCTTTCTGACAGAGGGCTTCTGAAGTTGTTGAGTTGCTTCATCTTCACCAGCGGGTGTATTTTCAGCACGAATTGATACCAAAAGCATTGCTGAATTCTTTGCAGCAATTCGTGTGGCATCGGGGTAGTTCGATACATCAATGATCTTCTGACGCCGCGATGAATAAGGCGAGTTGTTTTCGTTTTTATCTGCAAAACACTTTCTACTGACCACACATGCAAGAAATATCATGGTGGCCAGAAGTGTGCGAGAACGAATGTGTTTTGGCATGGTGTGTTGGGGTCAACAGGCGAGGAAGTCGTGTAGATGAATAAAATTCGTGTCTCTGCTTGAGATATTATTGAATCTCCCTGCTGAGAATCCGGCAACAGCTGTGCCCTTAAAATCAGGAAAACAGCCTGAAAATGACCAGTTTTGACCGTACGAGGGAGAACCGAGACTCAGGGCCGCGGATTGATCAATCGAGGCTGCTGTGGAGTTACAGCCACTAAAATCGTTAGACTTCGCGTAATCGTTTCTGTTTCCGAACTTTTGCAGTCAGGTCAATGTAATGCCTCGTCACGTTGCCGTACTTTTTGTTGTCCTTTTTTCCTGTGTCAGCACTCTTGGGATCTGCAAAGGATCAGATATTTCTGACTTTCGTAAACAGCCGCTTGGCGAAGTGCCACCATTTCAAAAACCGGATGACGATGCTCTTGTCGAAGCATCTTCTCATCTTCGTAAGGCACTCGAACCTTTAGATGAACTGTTATCTGAAAGCCAAAGTGGTGCTGATTGGCGGGCCTACCTTGATTGGTCATCGCTTGAGGCCCAAGCAACCGCAGGACACAACCTTGACGTGAGCGTTTTGTTAAAGCTTTATCGGCGATTCAATGCGAGTGAAAATGGGCTGGAGATGTATCAATTTGTCACAGTGCGTCGAGCACTTGCTGCGGCCATTGAAGTCGCTGTAGCGGCGACCAATGATCAAGCTGCTGAGA
>CAJQGO010000141.1 GCA_905477565.1 uncultured Planctomycetota bacterium | reverse complement strand
ATTTATTATGAGTGTAGATTGGATAGAAAAGACAGTTATGTACAAGTTTATTAGGCACGAGTTGGGAGTAGAAGATAAGCTTGCCGCAAAGCAGATCACTTCAACAAAGCATTGTACAGCGACTTCGCAGACAACGCGCCTTGGCTTAGACGTTGGCATAGGAGACATCATGAAGAAAGCAATTCGCACGATGGCTGTCATAGGAACGTTGGTTGCTGGTGAGCTGGCTTTTGCTGTATCGCTGCACGCACAGACCAAAGATTTGAGTAAAGAGTCCAGTACAAAGGTCATGTCTTACAATATTTATCGTGGCGGTGAGATGCGTGGACAAAAATTATCTGAAACTGCCAAGGTTATTCAGGAGGCTCAGGCTGATATTGTCGGCATACAGGAACCAAAGAGCCCGAGGGGATTTACCACAGAGAAATTGGCAAGCTTACTGGGCTGGAATCATTCTGCGAACATTAGAAAAGGAGTCATCTTAACGCCTTATGAAATTGTCGAAAACCTCAACGGTGGCATTAAGGTCAAACTGCCTACGGGCCAGGAAGCCTATGTGTTCAGCCTGCACTTGCCGTCAAACCCCTATCAACCGTACCAACTTTTGAGCATCCAACCAAAGTGGCATAAACACAAGGATACTCCCTTTATCAAGACCGAAGCCGAAGCGATTGAAGCAGCTAAAAAGGCACGTGGAGAGGAAATCTCGACGCTTCTCAATCAGATACAAAATCTCCCCGACAAAGAGGCCCCTGTTTTTGTGGTAGGCGATTTCAATGAACCGTCACACCTTGACTGGACCGAAGCAGCAGCCAAGTCCGGTCGCCATCCCATGAAGGTGGCATACCCGAATTCTCTGGCTATGACCAAAGCAGGCTTTATTGATTCTTATCGCAGTATCTATCCCGACGAGATGAAAAGACCAGGCTTTACCTGGTCTCCTGCTTATAAGGCCGATGACCCCACGACCCACCATGATCGCATTGATTTTGTGTATTTCAGAGGCAAAGGCTTACAGCTAACCGACGTAAAGATCGTGGGGGAAAACGAAGAGAATGCCGACATTGTCGTGTCTCCATATCCGTCTGATCACCGGGCTGTGGTTGCGGCGTTTACGCTGTCTAATTAAGCCAATCCATAAAAAACCTCTGATGGGTCAGATGCAACGATGATTTTCTTCCTTTCGTATTTTGGATAATCCAGACCTCAAACGCTATTACACACCGTAAGCCGCGGTGTTTCGTATTGTGGATAAGCAGATTATTTGAAGAACTCTTACCCAATTCTTTCGTATTTTGAAGGAGTCTCTCAAACGGACTTGTTGTTTGTTTGGGGGGTGCCCCTGATTCGGTACGGCAGCAGGCAAGGTGCTGCCGTGCCGTTTTCAATTTAGAATTGGAGTTGTGAATGCATTTTATACTCAACCAAAACGGTGAACTGGTCATCACTGATGAAGGTGAAGAGGTCTGTGAATTAGATGAAACTGTTGAATAGGTATAAAAATAACTAGGAGGACGAATACAAGCGAAGTGATTTCAGTATCAGAAGAGTCAGATTCATTAGCTGAGTTCCTGTGCTGAAAAATTCTCTCACGTGATCTGATAAGGCACACGATCTGATAAGGACGGGGTACGAAAAGCAAGAACGAGTACTGCCCCCAAGAAAATCCATATCGATGACATCAGATGAAAGTTTCTGATCATTTCAGAACGGCCATCAGGGTCCTGATGATCCCCAGTGTAGTTGCCTTTGCCTGCTTGATTTCTTGTGATTAGGCAACATCCCAACCAGAGCGATACTGTTTCGAAATAAAGGTACTTGCTTCAGGTGCGTTTGTTGCAACAAGATTCTTCGCATCCCATTCGAGTTGCTTGCCAGTTCGGTAGGCGACCATTCCGAGTAAAACGCTCTCGGACAACGGGCCCGAGTAACCAAAGTTGCAAGTTGTCGTTGATCCATCACGGCATGCCTTGATCCATTCTTCATAATGCCCGATAGACTTTGGAATGGATTGAGGAGGAGCCTTAAAGTCTGCAAATTTATCTTCTGGATAGAGTTGATACGATCCATAATTAGCAAACATCATCCCCTCAGTGCCCACGAACATCACTCCGCTTTTTGGTACCTTTTGACCTTTTACTTCTTCAGGCGTCATTGATCCGTCATACCATGTCAGATGGACAGGCGGCATATTTCCACGGGATGGAAAGTCGTAGTGGACAACGAGACCCGTTGGGCACGTCTCAGGATGAATAGGGGGACCTTCTGCTTTACATCGAACAGGTGTTTTGAGATCAAGAGCCCAGAAAGGAAGGTCCATGAAATGACAGCCCATGTCACCAAGTGTTCCATTTCCGAAGTCCCACCATCGCCTCCATTGGGCTGGGTGGTACACCTTAGGAGCAAATGGGCGAACATGAGCAGGACCAAGCCAAAGATCCCAATGCAATGATGCTGGTGGCTCCACGCTTTTTACAGGGCGATCTCCTCCTCCCCAGCCTTTACCAACCCAAACATGAACCTCGCCGATATCACCAATGGCTCCTGAACGTATCACCTCAACTACCCGTCGATAATTATCACCGGCATGAATCTGCGTGCCTAACTGTGTGGCAACGCCCATTCTCTCTGCTTCCTGTGCTACGAGTCTCGCTTCAGCAACCGTATGTGACAGTGGCTTTTCACAGTAAACATGCATCCCTTTTCTAATTGCACGAATGGAGGCGGGGACGTGATGATGATCTGCGGTACTGACAACAACAGCATCAACTCGTCCTACTTCCTTCTCAATCATTTCCCGATAGTCGTGATATTGCCGTGCCTTTGGAAGTATCGGAGGCGTTTTTCCTTTCCCTCGAGCCGTTGTAATACGATCAAGATAGACATCATCAATATCACAGACTGCAACAATTGCTTGGCTTGAGACACCTTTGAGATTCGCAGAGGCACGATTGGCAACGCCGATACATGCTATTTGAAGTTTTTCATTGGCCGCCATCGAAGGTCGAGCAGCGACTCCGGTGAAAAATCCAGCCGACAGACCTGTCGCGAGTGAACCAATAGCAGCACGTCTACTACACTTGGCATGATTCATAGCCACATCCCCTTTCGTGTCTGTCCCATGACCTTATTGAAAATGAAGACATAGCATAGCTCGTGCATCGAAGCGGGTACAAATCATCAAAGAGGTAATACTTCGTTGAAAACGAATGGCCCAGCAGGAGTATCACCGTTCAAAACACGTTGAAAAGTTTGGCCGGCAACACCAGGCAAAGTGTTTTCTTACTCATTATAAATAACAAGTCTTCATTCTTGGCCTGCCCCCACCCTAGTAACCTTCCACACAGATTCTGCACAGTCGGTAAAAGGCCACTCAGTTTTTAGAGTCGTAAACGACCTCTCCCCGAATGATTGTTTGAAGGGGCATGATTTCACGAATTTCATCAACTGGCACTGTCATATAGTCACGATCGAGTATCACTAGATCCGCCCATTTACCAACTTCAATACTCCCCAAGTCATTTTCTTTAAACAAGAGAAAAGCATTATTCCTGGTATGGGCTGTTAAAGCTGCTTGCCGTGACACTGTGTTTTCAATTGATTTTTTATTTGGAAAAACTTTCCCACTGGTAACCCACCATAATGAATGGAAAGGATTAATAGTCGAAACAACAGTAGAATCAGAACCAAGTCCCCAAACGATACCGCTGTCCTCTATGAGTGCAATTGGGGGAGAATCACGATCATCCATTGCTGGCTTCGCTGTTTTATTATGAACCGCAATCGTAAGACCAAGTTCTTTTGCCCGATTTATGCTCTCATTCGAAATCAAGTCACAGTGTGCAATCGTCCAGCGAAGATCTTTCATCAAATGGTCTTTATTAAGTGCCTCGGCAATATCAAGAATTCGACTGGCTGTCGTATCTTGCATTGCGTGTTCGTGGATATGCCAGCCTCCCTCAGCTGCATACACAGCAATTCTTTGAAATTGCTCCCAGACGTCATCACCATAAATACTTACTCGCATTGAACTGTCGTGCAACGGGTTGTAAGTATGTTCACCAATACCAATAAGCCCAAACCAGTCATCGTTGGATCTTGGTTCTGAAGATTTGATGAACGTCAGAGCCTCATTAACCTCTATTGGATTATTCGCTCGATATCGCAGCGAATGAAACACTCGAACAGTCAATTCGTCTTGTTCCGCGAGAGTCTTGACGGGGTCGAAGTTGCCGTCGGTTGATCGCCCGACGTCATAGACAGTGGTAAGTCCATGACTATTGAGAACAGAGTTAAATAGAACGATGTCTTCAACACGCTCACTTTCGGATCGACTTGGAACATACGTTGTTGCCTGGTTGATGATGGTTCTTGCACCTCCAGATCGACCAGATGAACTGCGTCCAGTTTGTGACCGTCCGCTGCTCGATCGATTGGAACGGCGTTGCGTATTGGAAAAGTTGTTTTGTTGGCCACCTTCTCGACTACTATCGTTTTTCGATTGTGTTAATTCTTGTTCAGCCAAACTATTCATATAGGCCTTGCTGTATGATTTTTGAATAAACACAGGATTTGCAGGTGCTGCTGCATCAAGTTCTTCGGTTGTAAATCCTCCCGGTGCATCAGAAAACTGCTGCTCATTCCAGCCACCGAGTACGAACACCCATTGCCCAGGCTCAAGTCCTTTTGCTTTTTGGCTGATTGTATTCAATGCTTTTTTACGGGATGTTACGCCATCGATTCTTGCCTCAAAACGCCACCGCGAAGCGCCACGCATGTAGTGCATATGATTGTCAATGAGGCCAGGAATTACGGTGTGGCCTTCAAGATCAAATTGATCTGTTTGGCTTGCAGCGAGTTCGAGAACCTCGGTGTTAGTTCCAACGGCAACAATTCGTCCGTCGGAAATAGCAATCGCTTCTGCTACTGAAAACTGAGGATCTACGGTGAGTATTTTTCCATTAAAAAGAATAGTGTCAGGGGGAGTTGCGGTCGCGGCAATACTATAAATGGAAATGCATAGAAATGTTGATACCCTGAGTAGATGAGTCATTATGTTGTCCAAAATGGTGAATAAACTTGTTGAACATTAATTGTTGAACAAAAGGTATGAATAATTTGGATTCATCATGCTTTGCTGTCAACAGGCTACCTGTTGACAGCGATCTTCACTGCTGGATTGCCACCAGCCACCACATGGTTGCACAGATGTTAGACCTGATGGTAAGCGGTTTCGTAGCCGAGTATCGAAATACTAGAAGAATAGATATTTCTTGAAACGGCACGAAACGCAAAGTCTATCCTTTTGAAGAATCATTCTTTTGGAAGTAACAGCCACCCGTCTCCTAATTGCAGTGATGAATCGTTTGCGAATGTGAGTGGAATTCCGTTAGGCAACGGATTGATTACACGAACAGCAATCTGATCTTCGGATAGTGCAATCTTTGTTTTCCAAAGTGTTTGTTTCTTTGGAAGAATGTCCTGAAGGCTCCAATTCGTTTTGATGCGCCTTACAAGATGGCCATCGCGAGTGAAGCATCCTAGTTCAATTTTCCAATCATGGTAGAAGGGTGCGACTCCATGATTTTTTAATGAAATCTCTACAAAGTTTTGATTGTCTCTTTGTGAAAAAGACACCTGAGTAATCTGGAATTCATAACCCATTTTTTGTACGTGTTGTTTTGCTCTGCTTATACGATCAGCAGACTGTAACGTCTTGAACATGCCGGAATCCAGTAACCAACTGGCATGAGTCTGTCGAACGCATGCACCAAAATCTTGAGCCTGTGAGTCTGAAGGATGTTTGTCAAAGATGATGCCCCATAGTTCTGGTTTGATTTCACCACCAATGGGATGGTATTTCCACTTGTCCATCGCATTGGCACGTTGCATTTTGGATAAAAAGAACCAGCTTTCCGCTTCTTTCCGAATGTTTATTGTTGCCCCGGCAAATTGATCATCGTGGTATCCGAATGGCTGGTTATCATTCCTGGCGTATGCCGTATCATCTTTTCCTGCAGGATACCGAACCAGCACTGGTGTGTTTTTAAAAGCAGATGTGTATGCCTGCAGCACTTCGTCTTGCACTTTCTTATCAGCCATTAAGTCAGTGCGTGGATAGGTATGCCATTCCCCCCAGACGCCCAAAAGCCCTGCTGTGATGAATCCGATTCTAGCATCACCGTCGTATCGCTTTCCTAGCTCTGCAATAAAACGAGTGAGCATTTTTCGTAGATGAAGATTTGAATAATCAGGCGTACGAACTTTTCTTGCTGGAAAAGGACCATGCTTTGAATTGATCCATTCAGTAACCTTGACCCCTTTCTTCACGAGATACTTTGGGATGCCTTTTTCTTTTCCAGGGTATTCCATCCATACGCGAAAAATTGCTTGCTTCTGACGGCTGGCAATATCATCGAGTAAATATTCGAGCGGTTCCCAATTGTATTGGTTTTCACCTACGACTAATTCACTTAATGCAAGGTAGTTAAATTCCATGCTATGAGGGAATAGACCTGGAGTTGGTCGTGCGTATGGAACCAATCCTTTAAGAGGATTGTTGACCGGCGCCGGCGAATACTTCAGTGGAGTCTGTGCACGCACTACCTTTGTTGATTGCTGGAAGACGAAAAAAATGCCAGTCATCAGAAGTAGTGAAATGCGAATACGAAATAGAGTCATTGCAAACAGAGGCCTCTCCTCTCTTGTGCCTGTAGTACTCCTCAGATACTTCATCAGTCATCACGAATGGATGTACGAAGATACTCATGATACGTCAGTAGGATTAGAAAAAGTCCGAATGCCATAATGAGCAGACCGATTTGCTGCAGGACATGTTCCTGAACAGCATAGCTTGTGTCCGATCGTGGTATAGAGAAACTTTTCACATTCATAAAAGCTATTGACTGGGCGTTTACTGCAAGCACCATGCCGCCAATTGCCGCACTCACGCCATTAAAAAATCCTCGCCTGATTTTTGTCATTGTATTCTGTCTGCCTTTCCAGTGCCCTTTTTGAGGAAAATAATCTAACATGTGTCAGGCCTTATAGAGGGAGGCAAATTTAAACGCATGCGACATGGTAAGTAACACATATCAAACGCGTAGTGAGGAGTAATTTGATATTCACCTGTACTCCAGATGAAACCTAATTTGCTACACAGAATTCACACGTAGAAAACCCATTGAAAAGATAGAGTGGGCACTAGTGGCTAACAAAAACCCCAAAAGTGCTTCACTCATAAGAGATAAGAATTCTTTATCTTTGGCCCAAGCCATTTCAAAACCTCAGGGCAAGTAGAGAGAATGAATTGATGCAGCAATACCCAGCTCATCTTGTACTGGCATGGATTGGACACACAGCTGCTGTTGCTCAAGACCATTACCTGAAAGTCACTGATGCTGACTTTGATATAGCCTCAGGCAAAGCGGCACAGAATCCGGCACACTCAGCGTCGGTCAGGAGCCATCAAGGGCCATCACAGGAAACGGAATCAAAAGAAAACCCCGTAAAAGCGAGTGATAGAAAGAATTCAATACCCCCGGCAGGAATACAATGTCACAAAACACGGAGAAAAGGTTATTGGGCAACAGTGGGCAACAGAAGGC
>CAJQGO010000140.1 GCA_905477565.1 uncultured Planctomycetota bacterium | reverse complement strand
TTGCGTGGAGAAACTGATTGTTTCTTTGGCAAGGCAGCAGCGTCACGCTGCCTGAGCCAATCTGAGTAGCCACCAACATATTCCCGTACACCACCTGGCTCAAAGGCAATCACACTCGTTACAACATTATCGAGAAACTCTCTGTCATGACTTACCACCAGAACCGTTCCCTGAAAATCAACCAGTCTCTGCTCAAGAAGGTCAAGTGTCTCAAGATCTAAATCATTTGTCGGCTCATCCAGAACCAGCACATTCGCTGGACGGGCAAAAAGCTTGGCGAGGAGCAGCCGGTTCCGTTCGCCACCAGAGAGGAATTTTACTGGTAACCTCGCACGCTCTGCAGTGAACAGAAAGTCTTGAAGGTAACTGATCACGTGCCTTTGATTTCCATCAATGGTGACGAAATCATTGCCACCGTTAATTTGTTCGACGACGTTTTGCTCGAAATGAAGCTGATCACGTAACTGGTCGAAGTATCGAACATCCAGTTTTGTTCCCAGCCGTACGGTTCCAGCACTGGGCTTAAGCTCTTCGAGAAGAAGCCGCAGAAGAGTTGTCTTTCCACATCCATTCGGACCAACAAAGCCGACCTTATCCCCGCGAAGAATTGTCGTCGAAAACTCATCAATAACCAACTCGTCTGCATACCCAAACGAAAGTCCTGCAGCCTTACAGACAAGCGTGCCGCTTCTCCCAGATTCTTGAATCGCAATCGTTGCTTTACCCGGCTGCTCCCTTCGCTGTTGCCGTTCTTGACGCATCTGTTTCAGGGCACGAACACGACCTTCATTCCGTGTTCGCCGAGCTTTAATACCTTGCCGGATCCACGTCTCCTCTTCGGCTAGTCGTTTATCGAAAAGTGCATTCTGCTTCTCTTCCGCTTCTAACGCAGCAGCTTTTCGCTTGAGAAAAACATCATACTCGCATTCCCAAGCTAAAAGACGCCCACGATCAAGCTCCCAGATTCGATTGGCGACTCGCCGAAGGAATCCACGATCGTGTGTGACAAAAAGTAATGTGCCTCTCCAAGAAGCCAGAAACTTTTCCAACCACTCAATCGCCTCAAGATCCAGATGATTTGTTGGCTCATCAAGCAGAAGCAGATCTGGTTCAGTAACCAGTGCCCGCGCAAGGAGCACGCGTCGCTTACGGCCTGCTGACAGGCTCGATACATCGACATCAGGGTCGAGCCCCATCAGATCAATGATCTGCTTACTTTTTGCCTCGGCCTCCCACGTTTCAATCTGTCCTTCTTCTATCTGCAGATGCATCGCTTCCTGAACCACATCAGAGACCTGACCGACTAACTCGCCAGGTACTTCCTGCGGAAGAAATGAAACTCGCCTTCCGCTGGCGAGTACACATGAACCTGCATCTGGATCCTGATCTCCTGCTATCACACGTAAAAGCGTCGTCTTACCCGTCCCGTTCCGACCAAGTAAGCCTATTTTTTCACCCGACTCAATAAACCGAGACACGCTATCGAGGACGTGAACGCCTCGAAAAGCAAGAGAAAGTTCATCAAGCGTAAGCAGAGCCATAGGGGACTTTTATTTTCTGTTTCTGAAGATCCTGCCACTCAAGCCCATCACTGCACAACCACGAATAAGTGAATTCAAGAGCTCGCTGAAGAGCCTCGTCCGGGCGGGCTCACTGCTTGACATTTGTTTTTTCAATACGGTACATCGCTTTCTCCGTGCGAACGTACAACGAATTCTCAATCGCTGCGGGACTCGCCATGATTGCTTCACCAAATTCATTCTTTGAGAGAATATCCAATTCGTCTCCGGGCTGGATGACAAACATTTCTCCCTCTCGATTGCCTATATAGATTTTCCCGTCAGCAAGAATCGGTGATGACGAAAAACTTCCACCAAGTCGATCGGTCCAACGAGCTTCTCCAGTATGTCGATCCAAGCACGTAGCAATACCCTTATCGCTGAAAAGATACACTGCATCACCTACGAGTAACGGCGAGGGCATGCGAGGGACGCTACGTTTATAGTTCCAGAGAATTTCTGGTGTTGTATCTGCTTCCGGACCAAGCTGCATTGCAAGTAATTCTGTTTTCATAAAGCTTGTACTGAAGTACACAACTTCATCTGCAACCACAGGCCTTGGAACAATTGAAAAGCCGAGAAACCCATAGCTGACCTTCCACAGTTCTTTCCCTGTTTCTGGGTCGTATCCGTACAGCCAGTCTGCTCCAGGAGACAGCACCAGGTCGCGTCCGCCGACCGATGTGATCAGCGGTGTTCCGTAGGCCTTCTTCATCTCCGGATTATCATTCATTTTACCACTACGATCAGTCCTCCAAACTTCTTCCCCCGTGTTCGTATCAAGTGCAACAATATATTGCACATCACTTCCATCACAATGAAAAATCAGCAGGTCTTTCCAGAGAATGGGTGAACTCCCAGGGCCATTCTCATGATTCAAACGCTGACTTCGGTTATGCCAAACCAATGACGCGTTCTTCGTATCAACACACGCAGTTCCATAGTCACCGAACTGACAATACAAACGATCTGGGCCTAGCACTGGGGAAGGTGATGCAAAACTATTGAGCACATGTGTTGGCTGAGGATTATCTACTGAAAAAAGTTCTAGATCCTCAAGAATCTGGCCATCGCGGGCATCTAATGCCAGTGCTCGAAACGTCACTGACTTGGCAACACTCCGAGGCTGAGGTTTTTTGCCACCAGGTGGCGGCGGACCTTCCTGAGCACTTCCATGTTCAATAGCTGTTGTAAGCCACAGCGTTTCGCCATCTATCATTGCAGACGACCATGCCCGGCCCGGTATCTCTGTTCGCCATTGGATATTCTCACCGCCCAATACCTCTTTGCCTGCTGAACCAACTTTCCATTGGTCGGGCAAATCTCGAGCAGTAGGCGCATGGCCCTGCCCCTGAGGACCACGCCACTGCGGCCACTCAGCAGCGTCTGCTGAAATTACAAAAAAACATAGAACAAGGTATAGAAAACGAAACATTTCATTCCCTCAACGGCAGATTTGGACTTTCTTGCGTTCTAGTATGTCAGATTGTCACTCGTTTGGTAATCTTATGAATCAATGGGGCTTGTGCAGCTTCGCCACGCATTTTTGCACTTGGAGGTTTCCGATGCTTATTCCTTTACTTGTCATACTCGGTGTACTCGTTCTCCTTGGATTCTGGATTGCCGGAATTTATAACCGGCTTGTCTCCTTACGTGCGCGCAATAAAAATGCATTTGCCCAAATTGATGTTCAACTCAAACGTCGATATGACTTAATTCCAAATCTTGTAGAAACTGCGAAAGGCTATATGTCCCACGAACGTGAGACACTTGAGGCTGTTATCAATGCTCGGAATCAAGCTGCGTCAGCAGCCGGCAAAGCAGCTACAAACCCTGGTGACCCAGCTGCAATGGGTGCACTTGGTGGTGCAGAAACCATGCTTACTCAGTCACTCGGTCGGCTTTTTGCACTGGCTGAAGCCTATCCAGACCTGAAGGCGAACCAGAACATGATCGCAATCCAGGAAGAATTGACCAGTACAGAAAATAAAGTAGCGTTCTCACGACAGGCATTCAATGATGCCGTGACCGCCTACAACATGTACCGAGAATCATTTCCTCCGGTACTTTTTGCCGGCACATTTGGCTTCCAACATGCATCGCTTCTCGAGTTTGATGACAAACAAGCAATTCAGGCCGCGCCTACAGTGTCGTTTTAATAAATTTGCAGCAATGAATCCTCTTGTCCACATTCGTACAAAGCTCCCTGCTCACGTGCGAGGGAACGACATCGCTCACCTCATGGAATGGAGTTTGCAATGAACTTCTTTGAGCACCAGGATCGTGCTCGACGAAAAACGGGCATGCTGGTCTGGCTATTTGTCGTTGCAGTCGCCGGTCTGATCGCTGGCACCTACGTTCTTATCATGTCGCTCTATCTTGGTGGCCTTGAACAAGCCGCGCAGCAGCGAGAAGCACTGATTCATCAATTCGGCCCAGATACGTTCTGGAGACCGGACATTTTCATCGGAGTGGTCATCGCTGTTCTCCTTGTTGTTGGTGGCGGAAGCCTTTTTAAGTCTGCACAACTCTCCGGAGGCGGAGAACCTCTTGCCCTATCTCTCGGCGGCCGCCGACTTTTAAATGATTCGGGCGACCCTGTTGAACGCAAAGTACTCAATGTGGTCGAAGAAATGGCGCTTGCCTCGGGCCTGCCTGTGCCACCAGTATTCATGATGGATCACGAACAAGGTATTAACGCATTTGCTGCTGGCTACCAGCCAGAAGATGCCGTTATAGGCGTGACCCGTGGCTGCGTCGAAAACCTCAGCCGAGATGAACTGCAGGGAGTGATTGCTCACGAATTCAGTCATATTCTCAACGGCGACATGCGATTGAATATCCGACTTATCGGAATCGTCCACGGCATCCTGCTTGTTGGTCTTATTGGCTACTACACTCTCCGTATTGCTGCGGCATCGGGTGGCAGAAGAAGTAGTAATGACAAAGGTGGTGGCGGTGCCGTATTTCTCGGTCTTGGACTGGGGCTTATGGCAATCGGGTTTGTTGGAACTCTCATTGGAAACCTGATTAAGGCCGCAGTGAGTAGACAACGGGAATTTCTCGCTGACGCGTCAGCCGTGCAATTTACTCGTGACCCAAACGGCATTGCAGGAGCGCTCAAAAAAATTGGAGGCCTAAACAGCGGATCCAAAGTAACTGTTGCCAAAGCAGCTGAAGCGTCTCATATGTTTTTTGCGACAGGTGTTGCTGAACTCTTTGCAACGCACCCTCCACTTGAGAAACGAATCGCACGCATTGACACGTTCTGGCAAGCCGAAATGGCGGCTGATAAGCGAGAAGGACACGTACAAGAGACCGGTACAGCAGCTTTTTCCCCAGCAGGCGCTGTCGGATTTGCAGGATCAGCAGCAGGTACGATGCCTCCCCCCAGTAGCGCACCACCTCAGCAGGCACCACTCGCAGCGCCATCGCCGGAGCAGGCCGTCGAGTCAATCGGCAAACCAACATCGCAGCAAATCGCCC
>CAJQGO010000139.1 GCA_905477565.1 uncultured Planctomycetota bacterium | reverse complement strand
GTTGATGCTTTTGTTGGCTCAATAGAAGAGGGGCAGGTTGTGGAGGTCGGTCGGAGCGAATGATTGCGTTCCGAAGGAGTAAGGCACACACACTATGTTTTTGATCCGCTGGGCACTGCAGAACAGTTTTGTTGTTTTGGCAATTACACTTGGCCTCGTCTTTCTTGGCGGGGCTGTCGTGCCAGGAATACCTACGGACGTTCTTCCAGACTTTAAGACTCCAGTAGTTGTCAGTTTTTTTTCCTACCCTGGTCTGCCGACACTCGATATGGAGAAAAGTGTGACATCCCGTGTGGAACGCGCACTGACCCTCGCAGGAAAGCTCGATAAGCAGGAGTCACGGACGTTACCTGGTGCAAGTGTCCTCAAAATTACGTTTCAGCCCGGGACTGATGCATCGTCGGCAATGAATGACATCGTGAATCTTGAGGCAAGTGACATGTTTCATTTGCCACCAGGAATCGAACATCCATTTACGCTCCGTAGTGAACCAGCAAATCTTCCGGTGGTTCTTGCTGCAATATCAGGGGATGGTCTCGATGAAACAGTACTCTACAAGATTGGTTACTACGCGGTTCGGAACAAAATGGGTGGACTCAAGGGAGTTCAGATTCCGCATCCATTTGGCGGCCGCTTTCGACAGATGATGGTATATGTCGACCCAGCTCGTCTTCAGGCCCATGATCTAACTCTTACGGATGTTGTTGAAGCGGTTCGAAACAGCAATCTTGTCTTGGGTAGTGGAACACTTCGATTGGGTGAAATGGACTATCAGGTTCACTCAGTCAATACCTTGCCCGGAGAGGCCGAAATCAATGCGATCCCGATCGCTGTCCGTGACGGGCATCCAATCTTCCTCCGTGACATAGGTGAGGCTCGCGATGACGCGGCGATTCAAACGAATATCGTTCGCGTCAATGGTGAGCGAAGTGTGTACTGCCCACTGCTACGTGAGCCCGGAAGTAATACCATTGCCGTTGTTGATCGTATTCGGAAAGGTATTGCAGAAGAAATACCACGGATGAAGGCACGAGGTGAGATTCCAGATGCAGCAAAGGTGACACTTGTCGGCGACCAATCAAGCTATATTCGTGATGCGATCGGAAACCTGCAGCGACAGGTTCTTCTTGGCGCTTTTCTTGTAGCCATTGTCGTGGTTGTCTTTCTGAGGCGCCTACTGCCGACGATTGCAATTCTTCTCCTCCTGCCGTCATCACTTCTTGTGGGTGTCTTGGCACTTCATTTCTGTAACGTCTCCATCAATGTGATGACACTTGGTGGCTTGGCGCTTGCTGTTGGTACTGTTGTCGATGCAGGGATTGTTGTTGTTGAAAATATAATCAGGCACCTTGATCGTGGAGAGTCGAGGCAAGAGGCTTCACGAAAAGGGGCTGAGGAAGTTGCTGCACCGGTGTTGGCCGGGACGATCACGACACTCGCGATCTTCCTTCCAGCATTGTTTCTCAGTGGTATGGTGCGGTATCTGTTTGAACCACTCGCGCTGTCCGCCGCCGTATCGATCGCGGCGTCTTATGTTTTTGCGATGACACTTTTACCAGCTTTTTGTGCAAGGTTTTTCCGAGAGCGGAAAAACGAAACACTCCAGTCAGACAGCAGCAAAGTCACGAGTTCGTCCTGGGGGTACGGGAGACTTCTAACAAGAGGAATTCAGAGACCATGGTTCACGTCCTTCGGTATTGTTGCTGTGGCGGCAGGCTGCTGCCTTCTTTTGCCACGCGTCGGAACAGAGTTGTTTCCGACTGTCGACGACGGTGTCTTTGAAATTCGTCTACGAACGTTGCCTGGCACGCGCATTGAAAATACCGAAGCGATTGTGGAGCAGATTGAGGCAACAATCCAAGAGGTGATACCGGCCGACGAATTAATGACCGTCCTTGCGAATATTGGTTTGCCGGTCGGGAAAGGTGCTGGGTTTTCAACAATCCTCAGTCCAAACTCAGGGCCTGATTCCGCCTTTATCGTTGTGACGCTCAAGAACACGATGACACGGACATCAACGTCAACGTATGTCAAACGGCTTCGTGCTGAGTTGCATCAACGATTTCCCCGAGAGCAATTCCTGTTTCGGCAGGGTGGTATTATCCAGGCAGCTCTGAACGAGGGATCTGCCGTTCCAATTACGGTGCAGGTAGCGGCGGGCAATCTTGCCTCTGCGAGAGAGTTCGCGGAAAAGGTGGTGACTCAGGTTCGTAGTGTCTCTGGGGCCGTTGATGTCCAGATTGGACAAGCACTCGATTATCCACAGCTCGATGTTGAAGTTGATCGAACCAGGGCATCATTCATGGGGTTGAGTCAAAGAAATGTTGCTGAAAACATTTTGACGGCACTTGGATCGAGTGTTGGGTATGCACCATCAATCTGGGTTGATCCGACAACAGGAATCGATTTCTTCTTGGGTGTTCAATATGAAACAAATGAGGTTGAGAGTCTGGATGCGATGAGGAACCTTCCGCTTTCTGTGAGGACGCCGGAAGGCCCACGAAATGTCCCACTATCAAATCTTGCAAAAATCCGTCGAGTCAATATTCCAGGTGAGATCGCTCACTACAATATTTCACGGGTTTATGACGTTCTCGTAAATGTTGACGGGCGAGATGTCGGATCCGTTGCAGCAGATGTTGAACGCGCTGTTGAAACGCTTGATCCACCAGATGGAGTGAATACAACGCTCCGTGGGCCAGTTGTTACGATGAAGGAAGGAACAGCTGTTATCGGGTGGGGCCTTGCTGTTGCAACGTTGCTGGTCTATCTCGTCATGCTGGCTCAGTTCCGATCTTTTGTTGACCCACTGATTATTATGTTGGCGGTTCCTCTGGGATTAGCAGGTGTCATTGGGCTGCTCTATCTCACAGACACAACCTTGAATATCCAGTCACTTCTCGGCACTCTCATGATGATTGGCATTGTCGTGAACAACAGTATTCTTCTCGTTGATCGTGCCAATGGGAATCTAGTTGCAGGGCAATCGGTAGAAGAAGCGATTGTAAGTGCCACTGGTTCGAGACTGCGGCCTATTCTGATGACGTCTCTCACGCTTTTGGCGTCAATGGCGCCGTTCTGTTTCCGCCTTGTGCCAGGAACCGAAGCAATGATTCCTCTTGCGCGAGCACTTGTTGGCGGTATGGCTGTGTCGACTGTGCTGACACTATTCCTCGTTCCATGTGTCTGGTTTCTAGTGAAACGCAGACAACAAGTGGTTGTCTGAGAAGATCTGCACGCGTTTCCTGGCTGAGTTGCGTGAAGAAAGTGTCGATGTTCGAGTCCCCGTTCAACCTTTGGTATGATTTCACCGTTCAATCTGAACGGCACACGTCAAAAAAGGTGAGGCGCATTGATGGCACATGTACATATTTTCAGAAGTTTTGTGATCGCACTCTGTCTCGTTGGTAGTGCACAGGTGTGGTCTGCCGACGATCGTCCAAATATTGTGCTGATCATGGCCGACGATCTGGGATTTGCAGATCTTGGTTGCTATGGTTCAGAGATTACAACGCCACATATTGATGCACTGGCGGCACAAGGACTTCGGTTTTCTCAGTTTTACAATACCGCAAAGTGTCACTCTTCTCGTGTTTCGCTTCTGACTGGTCTGTATTGTGATCAGGCTGGTGGAGAATCTCTTTCACGAGGGGCAACTATTGCTGAGGTGCTTGGTGACGCGAACTATTTTACGGCAATGGTGGGAAAATGGCATCTTTCCAAGCAGCCGACGGATTTCGGTTTCCAGAGGTATTGGGGCCACCTCTCTGGTGCAACGAATTTTTTTACGGGTGACGACACCTTTCGTCTCAATGGAAAAGAGTGGTCTGTACCGGCCACACTGAATGGGAGGCCGTTCTATACAACGTACGCTGCAGTCGATTTTGCCTGTGACTTTCTTGATGAAGCACCTTCTGACAAACCGTTTCTGCTTTACACTGCGTTTAATGCACCGCATTATCCACTGCAGGCTCCAAAGGAAGCCGTTGAGAAATACCGAGGACGCTATGACACCGGCTGGGATCAACTGCGGAAAGAGCGACATGCGAAGCAGCTTGCAAGTGGCCTTCTGCCACAAAAATGGAAGTTGAGCCCGCGCCCTGATCATATTCCTGCGTGGAATAGTCTGACCAAAAAGGAGCAGCAATGGGAGGCGTCACGGATGGAAGTATTTGCCGCGATGGTGGAGGTACTTGATGAAAACGTTGGTCGACTCGTTGAAAAACTTAAATTAATGGGAGTCTATGACAACACGCTGATTCTCTTTTGTTCTGACAATGGGGCATGCCCGTTTGAACGAACGCGTGGCCGAGGTCTTGCTCCATGGGATCCAGAGTCGTATTGGACATACGATGCCAGTTGGGCTCATGCTGGTAATACCCCATTTCGGCTTTATAAACAGAATCAACACGAAGGTGGTATTTCATCACCGCTTGTTGTGCATTGGCCGGCAGGACTGAAGACATCTCCTGGCTCCTATACAAGTCAGCCAGGGCATCTGATCGATTTCATGGCGACGTTTCTAGATGTAGGGAAGGCAGCCTATCCGAAGCAGATCGGTACACGGACAATTGATCCCCTGCAAGGTCTGTCGCTGAATCCAATCTTTCGCGGTGAGCAGAGAAAGCCTCACGAGACGTTGTACTTTCACTTTGGAACAGACCGTGCGCTCAGGCAGGGTGACTGGAAGCTCGTCTCAGCAAAACGTGGTCGGTGGGAACTCTACAATATGGATGCAGATAGAACAGAACTTCATGATCTCGCTGCTGAGCAGCCTGAACGTGTGAAGGCAATGTCCGCAGTCTGGTTTGACATGGCGAAGAATATTGACCGTGTAAAGGGTAAGCAGTTGGCACCAGTCAAAGACGAGCTTGCAGATATTCATTTCCGAAAAGACACGTCTGAACAGTTGCGGGGGGAAACCCCCCAGGCGAAATGACATGCTGAGCAGGACTGCTATTTTAAGCCCATGTTCAAATACCGGAACATGTTGATGGAAGCCGTGAACAACCATGATTTGAGCACGGGTCAAAGTGCCAGGTCAGGCCAAAGCCGAGCCAATAGCTCACGAGGTCAACACGTGTGGCTCCGAGAGTCTGTGTCGCAGGAAACATGCCACCTGCGAAAACATCGAGATTGACGTGAGGGTAGATTTCCATTCCTGCTCCACCAGAAATGCGATGAACATTCGGGACTGAGAATTGAGCCTGAATGTAATCAACAGAAGGTATACCACCGGGTGTAATGCCATCAATTGATGTAATAAGGCTGGTGTCCATTGGGTTTTCCGCAAGGGCGTATCCGCATCGTAGTTTTATATTTCTTTTACTTGAATACTGTGCACCCATCTGAAGCGCCCATGAGTTATTGTAGATATCACCAAAGAGAGCGGCACTTTCCCAGTCGAAATAAAGTGCATCGACTGCGAGGAGAAGGCGATTGTCCATGAAACGCTCACTTGCCCACCCCAAA
>CAJQGO010000138.1 GCA_905477565.1 uncultured Planctomycetota bacterium | reverse complement strand
TCGGAGAAAATTCTGTGAAAACCACCTACGACCACCATCTTTCCTCAACCGACCAGGTGCAAATTCGCTGGATGATCCGTCGAGACATGGCTGAAATTCTCTGTATTGAAGAGGAATCCTTTGAGTTTCCTTGGGCTGACACGGATTTCACTCGATGCTTACGACAACGAAACTGCATTGGCATGGTTGCCGAAATAAGTGGTGGTGTTGTGGGCTACATGCTGTACGAACTCCACCGAACAAAGGTGCACATTTTAAACTTTGCCGTTGCTCGCACACACAGGCGACTGGGAATTGGCACTGCAATGCTAACCAAATTAATCTCAAAACTCAGCCCTCAACGACGTAACAGAATCGTCTTAGAAGTGCGCGAAACAAACCTTCCTGCTCAAGTTTTCTTCCGTTCACTAGGATTTCTCGCCACAAGTGTTCTCCGCGACTTTTACCAAGACACCACAGAGGATGCGTACTTGATGCATTTTCTGGCTGAAGCCAATGAGGACTCAACAACCCGCAGGCTTGCAGGCTAAGAAGGTCAACGCTCGTCACAACCCTTGCACAATTTCATCAACATGTTCTCGCAATCTGCGCAACACATGACCCGGTGTTCGTGCTGATGCAAAAATGGTCACAATTGGGTGGCCAGCTCGAATCACACTCCCGCTGCGCGGCCAATCTGCAACCATTGGCCACCCAAAACTTTGACCCTCCATGAATGAGGCACTCCTTTTGAGATGGCGGGTAAAAACCGAAGAGACACAAAGCGGTTTATTCGCAAACACAATCGCCTTCCCCCAACAGACATCTTGTTCACATGTTGAGACCATCGACTCTGTTGGCAGTGAAAACCCTTGTGACAAAAGATGCAAACCCGCATAACTCCGACCAGTACGGCGTTCAGCTAACTCCATCGTAGCTGTAGGCCTTGGGTTAACTTCAAGAATTATTGGTTTTCGCAGAGAGTTCCCTGCTGTCTTTCGCGGCATTATAAAATCAATACCAATGAGTCCCGTAAGCCCTGCCCTTTCAACAAGAGCATTCGCGAACTGGAGCAACCGCGCAACCATGTCTTGCTGCAAGCCAACATTCAAAAGTTCTACGGCACCACAAAAACTGAATCCCTTAGCTTGACACCACCCACGCCCAATGAGTTGACGGCACACATTGAGCACTTCAATCCCTCCTGGATTCACACAAAAACTGATAGACATTGGAATGCCCGTAACAAACTCTTGCCAGAGTTCACCACTCACACAAGGTTTCTTCCGCAGACCTTCCCATAGTTCAATTCCCGCACCACCAACACTTAACACTGGTTTTTTCAAATAGGTCCCCTCCTTTGGAAGATCAGCCGAACTAAAAAAAGTTGCTGGATAACTGCAACCGTTTTCGTGAGCTACCTCTTGAACGAAAGCAGGATCTCTCACTCGCTTAACCACTTTTGAAACATTCCCTAAAAGTTTTCTTGTGGAAGACAACGCATCAAGAACTTTGAGATGGTTTTCTATGCCACCGGTATAAACCACCGGGCCTCCAGGAAATGAAGCCGCGATTGCAGGGAAACCATCCGGGTAGTCGTCTCCATGAATCTGCACCACTTGACCACAAACTTCTCGGAGATCCTGGTCCCCGAAAAGATCAATTCCATTGACCTTTATCCCAAGCCGTGCTGCAGATGCTGCAAACGCACGAGCACTAGCACCAATGACAAGCAAATTTGTACACACCCGGCATTGAACCCAAAGTACAGTGGCCCGAAAATTGTTATCGTGAGGTTTACAAACTTAACCTCATTGCTGACAACGCCTCTATAGGATACCTTTTCGCATGGCAGGATACTTTATCTTGCTATGCACCATCAGCACTTTCTGCACTCGTTTGGAGGAGATTTCGCACATGTCGATGTTTATAGGTGAATCGTTAGCCGGTGATGGCAATGAAGTTGCTCATATCGATTTATTGATTGGCACCAAGGACGGCCCTGTTGGAACAGCGTTTGCGAACGCACTTTCACGGCAGAGCGAGGGGCATTCCAACCTACTTGCAGTCCTGACACCAAATCTTGCAGTCAAGCCTGCCACTGTAATGATTACAAAGGTAACCATTAAGGGAGCAAAACAGGCAGTACAGATGTTTGGTCCTGCACAAGCAGCAGTCGCAAAAGCCGTTGCAGACAGTGTTGAAAGTGGAGTCATCCCGAAAGATCAAGCCGAAGATCTTGTGATCGTTTGCGGTGTCTTCATCCACTGGTTGGCCGAGGATGATAAAAAGATTTATGACAACAACTACAAGGCAACGCTCGACTCTATTGCAAACGCCATGCATGGCAAACCTACAGCAGACGAAATGATTGCAGGAAAAGATGCTGCACATCCATTCCGAGGCTTTTAACGTAAAACGAATCGCTTGCAGGCCGACATCCTCGGTCTGCAAGCCTCGATCTTCGTGACACGACTGACTACGCTAGCGTTCTTCCATGAAGAAAATCCTCTTGCAACTTGATGTTGATCCGCAACCCTGCTCATTTGATGCAATTGTTGCTATTGATGCGGGTGCCGATATTCTTCTTCGACATGGCGACGTTTCACCCGATAATGTTGTTTCCCTAATTCATGGAGCAATGTTTACTCGCGGAGCATCTGATCTTTCCTCAACGAGTATTTCCCTCGGCGGTAAAAACATTCCACAAGTGGAAGCGATTGCGTCTCAGATTTCAAAAACTTTTTTTAAATCTGTTCGTGTCAGTGTCTTCATTGATCCAGCTGGCGCAAACACAACCGCGGCAGCCACGGTCCTTGCTGCAAAGCGACACATTTCTTTCAAATCCTCGAGCGGGGGGAAAGCATGTCACGCTCTTGTACTAGGTGGTACTGGCCCCGTGGGACAACGGGTGAGCCAGCTTCTCGCAAATCAGGGAATCCATGTCCATCTTGCCTCGCGATCTTTTGAACGTGC
>CAJQGO010000137.1 GCA_905477565.1 uncultured Planctomycetota bacterium | reverse complement strand
TTCTGCTTCTGCTGTTGCATTTTTTGTGGCTTTCCCTTTTGTGCCAAAACAGGACCCACGGAGAGACAGGCCATGAGGCATACTCCGATACTGACCCCAATCTTTATTTCCCAATTCTTCGTGAAGATGTTTTTTACACCTTTGTCTCGACGATAGATTCCACAAATTTGATTCATCTGTTTCTTTCCCGTGAGGTTTGAATATCTATTCACTTGGATTGTTTATCTGAAAGCACGTACGAAAAACTCACAGAGCCGTTCATTGCCTGCGTGCCATCACTCTCCGGCAAATACGCACGCACATAATCAATGCGAGCCGAAGAGTCATTTACGCGAACTCGTATATGCCCACTGCTCCCCTGAACTTCTCCGGAGAGGTACCCGTACTCCTTTGCACTTTTTGTCCCCGATCGCGGGTGTCCAGGTTGTGGAACAAGTTGGTAGACGATTCCATCAAGTTCCTGTTTTATAAACATGTGGTCATGACCATGAAAAACAACATCAACGCCATGATCAACAAGAAGTTCATGAATTGGCTTCTGCCAGCCAGGACGATGCTTGGCAAATTCATTTTCACCGGAAATACCTTTACCTCCCCATTCCCAAAACGGTGCAGCTTCGGCACCACCTCGCTGATTTCGCTGACTTCCGCCAACAAGATGATGCAGAAAAACAAATCGGAGGTTGGCCTTGCTGGCATTCAAGACGCCTTCAAGCCAGTCGTATTGCTGTTTCCCGAGTGTCCAATACCAATTACTGGAATCACCACCGCGCGATCGAGTCGTTGTATAACGAAATGGATCAAGAACGATAAATTGGGCATCACCCCACTCAAACTCAAAATAGTTTTCTGGTAGACCAACATTCTGTTCCTGCTGTGTATTTCCCTCGAAGAATGCATTTGGACTTGGATTTGGAAAATACTGTTTTCGGGTGTTGGTAGCCCAGATATTTGACCCACGATTTCCGGACTCACCATCATGATTCCCAAGCGCAAAATAGAAGCCCGCTGAGTGACAGAGATGACCAAGGTAGTAGCGTTGAGCCATATACTGTGGAAGTGACAACTCGGGCTGAACATACTTACCCGTCATAAATGTGTCACCAAGCGCAAAATGAAAGTCTGGCTGATCAACAAGCGCATTCTGGAGAGTTCGCAAATAGACGTCACCGCTTGTATTTTCATCCAGATGTGAATCTGCCTGAACCGTGAAAACAAACCCACTCTTTTTTTCACGCTGGGTGTGAAATGTGAATTCATCACTTTTCACCCAGTCTCCAGCGATCTGATAATGAACTTGATAGAAATACCGGGTGTTCTTATCAAGTGAACCAATCACGAAATCAACAGGCTCACCCGCTCGCAGATCACGCGTTGCTGTTTTCTGTGACAAATCACCACGTTTGTCCCCGTACTGTACGTAGGCCTTCACATTACTGTGGAAAACCACACGGATTGTTCCTCCAGCATCGGTAAGTCGTCCGACGATAATGTTGAACAAATGATCCGGTACGTTATTCGCCGGTGGAGGCTGTGTGTAGCCACCAAGCTTGCTACCACCAGTTTTCCCTTGTTGCTGAGCTGTCTTACCAAAAGCCTCATCTCGTGTGACTAGCCCATCATTATCTGTATCAAGTGATCGTACTGACTTACTCGCGACACGCAGTTCTTCTGATGAGATAACTCCATCACCGTTTATATCGATGACACGAGCAAGCGGATCAATACGAGACTGTTGTCCCAATATTGGTTCTCCAGTTCCTGCAAGGAATAGTGCAGTACAAGTAATTGTAAAAATATGACTGTGGTTCATCGCATGTGATCCTCAATTTGGATTTCCTTTTCTAATCCATGATGTGCTGTGTGAGAAAAAAATGCTTCACCAAGGCTGCTCTCATCCTTTAAGTCAAACTTCACGCACTTCGGTCCTCCACGGCCACGTGGTAGCCCATCCAGAATCATGGAATGTATGGTGCCAACCACAGCATCAAAAACTATCTCAATCCTTTTTGGACCTTGTATATCACGTGATTGCCGAACCCCGACAAGTCTTGCCAACGACTGTATATTTCCGGACAAATTTCCAGCATCTTCAAGCGAAATGCTGTATCCCCTCTCCAGTTGAGAAACATGGTCATACAAATTGACGAAGGGCAGGTCCTGCTGTTGGCCTGGAAGTTTTCCTCGAAAGCGACGAAGATCTGAACTGATACGCACGGGACCACTGTCTCGAAAGGACCAACTTACAGCACCATCACATCCCAATGTCCTTGTTTCTTTTCCTGATTTCAGTGGCATGACAAGTACAAATTGGTTGAGACCCCGAACGAAAAGTGTTGCACCATCAATGTTCTCCTTTGGCTCGAATTCCCAAGCCTCCTGCGAAAGGTTGAGAGGCTTCCTGTCATGGCCATATTCCTCAAGAACATGAATGTGATACGTCCTATCGGTTAAACTATGACTTGCTTCTAGAACCTTCTGAAGAGATGCAACTGCACCAATTGCTCTTTGTTCCTTGGTGTCAAAGAAAATCATTAGAAACAGGGAAGCTGCAATAACCACGGCTGATGTCGCTAGATAGAATCGGCGATTTGGTAATGAACTACGAACCTTTTCCTTTTTTGACCCCACTTCGTTCATGGGTTGTGAAACATTATCCATTACCTGGCGAATTGCGTGCTCTTCTCTCTCTAGGTCACGATGAGTTACATCAGTTAAAAGTGCATGCACAAACATTGTTTCAGCACTGTTATTCGCGAAATCCTCTCGAGACATATTCTCATCAGGTATGTCATCTGATAGATCACCGTCAAGCCAGTGCGCAAGAGCGTCACCATCGAATTGCTTCATGATGTACCCTCCAGTTCGCCGAGCAAACCTTTTCGCTTTAAGCAATCTGCAATCATTGCCCGAGCACGCTGCAATCGCTTTTTGCAGGCTTCTACAGAAATAGCTAAATCTTCTGCTAGGCCCTTCACCTTCATTTTATTGTTGTACCGACCTTCAATAACTTCTTTATGCTGACGTGGTAGTGCTTCTAGACAAAACTGTAGTGCCTCTAACTTTTGGTCCCAAGTATCACCAGCAAGCGAGCGAATATGTTCAAAGTGGTAATCGATGGCATTCACAATGGAGTCATCAAGAAGAATTGGCGAGCGTTTTTCTTTACGGAAGTGCTCCTTCACTAAAATTCGGGCGATCCCGCGTAGCCAGGGACCAAATGGCCGGTCTAAATCGCATCGATCAAGTCGCCGCCATGCCACGATGAGAGTTTCTTGAAAAAGATCATCAACCGTGGCCTCATTGCGAAGAAAACTGCGGAGATAGACCATGAGCATCCGTGTATTCTCACGACATAAAATCTCAAATGCTCTTTGTGATTTAGTAGGCACAGTAGTCTTTCTTGCTTCCAATTCCGTATCCATCTAGTCAATACTGTTCGAACTATTGATTTGGGGACACAAGATATTCATTTTTATCGAACGCTATTCTCTCAAAACGGCCTTGGGTGCAAGAAAATTTGGATAACACACTATTTAAAATGACAAGGACTATGTTGTTTTGGTCATAACCAAAGCCCTGCCACATGATCCGGTTTGTGCGTAGAATTTGATACGCTGGGTAGAGAGACGGGAGCACGAAGCCAGATCAATCGAGATAGCTCCTTTCGCTGCGGGAGATAGGATACTTCTTTTTTGCGGTTATCCAGAAAGCGGCGGGGAGAAACTTTCTTTAAAAAAATCTTTTTAGAGTGATTGAATGGCAATGATTTGCCTGATTAAGATATGTAAAAAGGGGTGGTAGCTTATGAGTAATTCATGTCCATGGTGTAACGCGACCTTACCAGAGTCACAGGGCGAAATTGCCAAATGCCGGCAATGCAGATCAGGTATTTTCTGGGA
>CAJQGO010000136.1 GCA_905477565.1 uncultured Planctomycetota bacterium | reverse complement strand
ATCCGATTCTTTTTTGCAAACTCGACAACCTTTTTATAGAAATCTTCAGTTGCTGTTTGACCGGTCGGACTGTTTGGGTAGCAGAGTACGAGAATCTTACTCCGAGAGAGAACGTCTGCAGGAATACTATCAAGGTCTGGGAAAAAGTTATTTTCAGGTACAAGCGGAAGCTTATGAACATCACCACCAAACCACTTGGTTGCGGTACCAGCAACTGGGTAGCCTGGCACAGTCATGAGAGTAACATCACCCGGATTTATAAAAGCAGCTGGAAGCATTGCATAAGCAGTCTTTGACCCAATGCAATGATTAATTTCTTTTGCAGGATCAAGGACAACACGAAATTCACGTTCCATGAAAGCGGCAACCGCTTCTTTAAACTCCAGAATACCGTTGTCAGCGTATCCACGATTTTCTGGTCGATCAATTTCTCGCCTCATGACTTCCCGAACACTTTCAGGTGCCATTTCATCATTTTCACCGATACCAAAGTCGAGCATTTTCCGTTCAGGATGTTCTGCCAGTGCGAGGCGTTTGGCCCGCTTGATGAGCTCAAATTTGTAGACCTCAGTGCCTTTTCCATAACCGGCCCCACCAATCCGTTCCGCAAATCGATCCTGAAACCAAGGGTCAGTTGAAGGTGGGCTCGTGGGACTTGCAGTCGACATGTCTATCTTTCTGTCAGGAGGGAAATAATCCGTGCAGGAACTTAAGGGTTCGGCGTATATTTGAACTACTGAAGATAAAATTTTCCTGGAAGAAATCCAAGCAGTACGTTGAGATTACCCTCAATGATGGCCTTCAGTATCAAATACTGGTGAGGTATCATCATGTGGCAAGAGGTCAAAATAATGAATGACACATTCCAGATATCTACCAGTCGCGTCATTTCCGCATCTGATTACGGACCACTGGATGGTTGTTTTGATCCGTTTGAGGATGAGGATGCTATCGAAGAACTGATAACGTTTGAGTAGTTTTGGAATCGACTTCAGGCTATTCGTTATCAGTACGTCTGAGCACAAGAACCCTACACGGGGCGTGACGTAAGACGCGCTCAGCGACACTGCCTAAGAAGAGTCGCTTCATGCCATGGTATCCGTGCGATGGGATAAGAATGAGATCAGCCTCATGTCGTTTTGCATAGTCAGCAATTTCAAGCCCAGGTGTTCCAATCGTTACGGCAAGATGAGCACCGTCGGCATCTTGATCATGCGCAAGTTTTTTGAGGGCAGCTGTTACTTTTGCAGTTCGAGAGACATCAGTGACGTCGCCGAGCAGAACGCCAGGTGACATCGTCTCAAGTGGCAGCATGACGTGAATGAGATGAATTTGCGACGGACTATCAACAATCTCAAGAGCAGTTTCTATTGCACCAGTTGATGCAACGGAGAAGTCAATCGGTACAACAACAGTAGAAACATGAAGTGCCATAGTACACCTTCTTCAATTGATTAGTCGTAGACAACAAATTCGTTGTTTTTGTATCGTCGCCAATAGTCTTTTAAGAGAGCCTTCACACGGGGAGCAAGAATGACCCCCCCGATAATATTTGGAAAGGCCATAGACAGAATCATGAGGTCAGAGAACTCGATAACATTATCTAAGGAAGCAACAGCTCCAAGTATGATGAATCCGAGAAAAATAATTCGATAAACAATAACGGCTTGTTTTGTTGTTCCGAAAATATATTGCCAGGCTTTCTCTCCGTAGTATGACCAACTGATCATTGTCGAGTATGCAAAGAGAAATACAGATATATTGAGGACCGTTGGAAACCAACTGAGTGTCTCAGAGAATGCCCAGCGTGTCATTTCAACTCCCTGGCCGGCTTCCGGTGTGTTGTAGGCCCCACTCACAATGACAACTAGCGCTGTCATTGTGCAGATAACAACCGTATCAATGAACGGTCCAAGCATAGCCACGAGACCTTCACGGACGGGCTCATCTGTTTTTGCTGCTGCATGAGCAATAGCAGCGGATCCTACGCCGGCTTCATTAGAGAAAACTGCTCGACGAATACCCTGCACAAGTACACCAATAAAGCCACCGTATGCTGCCTCCGGTGACACGCACGATCGCACAATCAGCACAGCTGCATCAGGAACTTGCTTTATGTGAATGACGAGAATGACAAGCCCAGCTAATACATAGACACCACACATAAGAGGAATAATTTTTTCAGTAACCTGCCCAATGCGCTTAATTCCACCAATAATGACAAGGCCAACGAGGAAGGCGAGAACGCTACCAAAAACCCAGTTGATTCCTGCTATATCGCCCAGCATTCCGCGGACAGCTGATGTGGCTTGGTTTGCCTGAAACATATTGCCCCCACCAAAAGAACCACCGATACAGAAAAGGGCAAAGATAAGACCAAAAGCTTTTGCTACAGGAAAAGGAAAGCCATGTTCCTGAAGACCAATCTCAAGATAGTGCATTGGTCCGCCATCAACCGTGCCATCAGGCCTCACCTTTCGGTAGACCATCGCGAGTGTGCATTCATTAAATTTCGCAGTCATACCGAGGAGACCGATCAGTATCATCCAGATAACAGCACCAGGACCACCTGTGTGAATGGCAACAGCAACACCAGCAATATTACCAAGCCCAACCGTTGCACTTAGAGCTGAAGTAAGAGCCTGGAAATGTGAGATTTCCCCTGGATCATTTGGGTTGTCGTATCGCCCACGTGTGATGTCGATAGCATGTTTGAAACCTCGAATGTTGAGCCATTTGTGATAGATCGTAAAGAAAAGAGAGCCACAGAAGAGAATCAGCACGATCAAAGGAATGGGGATTGCCGGCACTGGCTCCCAAAAGAGAACCTGCGCCATGTTGTCTACAATTTCTCCAAACTGTGCATCAATAGATTCAGAAAGCGACTGTGGTACATTCTCCTCATTTGCTCTTCTGTCAATTTTTTCTGTGACGATATCACCCGTTTCATTACTTTGAGCACGAGCTGCCGGGCTCAAACCAGTGAGTATGGAGAGGCAGGTGAAAAAGAAAATAATTTTTAAGGAGCGGGATGACATAACAAGTATCCATATGAAGTGACGAATCCCAAATTTTAGAATACGAAGTTCCGACCATTACTGGCAACGACATAATTTTTATGAGTAAACAGGAGATGAAAGAAGGCCACAAAACTCGACCTGATCTGACAATCAAATCAAGGAGAACAAGACGAATATTCCTGAGACGACTACAGTTTTGGAACGTAGCTTGAACAAAAAGGTAGTCTCGTGTCTCCCACTACTCCACAACGTTGTGCTTCGCGCAAGCCTCCATGCAAAGAGAAAATATGTGCTGTTTGCGGCCGACCATTTTCCTGGCGAAAGAAATGGAAAAACTGTTGGTCAAGTGTCCGCTACTGTTCCTCACGCTGTCGAAGTCAAAAGAAGTCAGGGTTGTGATTCAGGCCTGAGTGTCATGCATGTGTTTGTTTTTGAGCTGGACAGTAAGTGTGGGGCAACATGCTTTTTACAACTGTAGTCAATTCTCAAACTCGATAACCTCGAGGTCTTCACGTGATTCGAGAAGTATATCGATCGTATCGAATCCGATATCGGTATTCGCCACATTAAGTTTTTTAAGTAAGGGCAGTTTTCCAAAAGCAAGAAAACTTTTGTCAGTAAGCTGGGTGCCGGCGACATTGAGGTCAGCAAGTTGGGTCATCTTCATGATCGTCGCCAACGACTCATCGCTTACTGATGTTGCTTTCAGATTGAGCACCTTGAGATTCGTTAACTTGTTGAAAGCGGAAAGGACGTCATCATTCGTTTTCGTTTCCCAAAGGTCAAGGTATGTCAGCGTCGATGCATCACCCAGCTGTGTAAGGCCTTCTGGTGAAGCAAGCCGGCATTCACTGATATCGAGCCAATCAATTGCTGGCAACGCAGCGATCACTGAGAGGCCCGCATCATCAAGAGATGTGTCGCGCAGGTTGAGTCGGTTTAAGTCTTTTAAGTGTGCAATATGAATGAGCCCAGCACCGGTGACATCAACACCACGAATGCGAAGCCGTTTTAATCGGCTTGTTGCCGCAAGAGTTTTCATGCCCTCATCATTTATTTTGGTGTAGTCGAGCTGGATTTGCTCAAGCGATGGCATGGCGGCAAGAATAGCCAATGAACGATTGCTGATACTGGTGCAATAGTTGGCATTAAAACTTTTGAGGTCAAGACCTGCGAGCTCCTGTATGCCGACGTCCGTGACCTTGCTTTTTTCAAGCTGTATGTCGACGAGGGATTGAATCTGAGCAAGGTGGATGAGTCCAGCGTCTGTGATGTTTGTATTTCTCAAGTCGATCATTCGCAACTTGAGTGAGGTCAGTTGCTCAAGCTGCTCATCACTAATCGACGTCCTTCGTAGCCGCAATACGGAAAGTTCCGGAAGTACAGCAAGTGTTTCTATCAGTTCATCGTTCAGGGGACGATCGCTGAGGTCAATGTCGACAATAGCTCCATCACTGTTTTCTTTTATGACACCACCTGTCTGAAGAATAATCTTTGGTGGAGTTGCTATGGCGATACTGGAGAAGCATGTGATGATCAGGAGAAGAGAAAAACGCATAGGAAGCAATTGATAAGGCATTGTAAGCACAGGTTTTTACCTTGGATAAATGGTATTGAACGTTGCGTCAATCATAATGTGTAAGAAATAAATTCATTACAAATTATGTGTTTGCAACTCAGCCTGAGGGCGAGCATAAGGCCGTTTTTCGGCAGGTGAGTAGTGTAAACAAGGGATATGAATTGTTGTGTGGGATGGAAACAATATAATTTATATGCTGTCTTGCTCGTATCAAAAGAGTCCTAGAGTAGATTATCAATAAGAAGAGATGCAAGAAAAAGTAAGTCTTCATAACAAAGGAAAAGCACGCATGAGTTCATCCACATCCCGCCGACAGTTTCTAGGTCGTACAGCTGCGATAGGTGCTGGCTTTGGAGTCTGGTCGGGTAGAAGTCCAGTTTTACGAGCGAATGAATCGGCTCTGCAAGGACTTTCGGCTGCATGTATTGGCGTTGGTGGTAAGGGCAGTAGCGATACCAGCCATATTGCTGAACAAGGAGTTAATATTGTTGGCTTATGTGATGTTGATGGAGGAACTGTCGATAAAAAGTCACGGGAGTTTCCCGACGCAGGAAAGTTTGATGATTTCCGTGAAATGCTTGAGAAACTTGGAGATAAGGTAGATATCGTAACAGTCAGTACACCTGACCACACTCACGCTGTTGCGGCACTCAAGGCAATGCAGATGAAGAAACATGTGTATTGCCAAAAGCCTTTGACATGGTCCATTCATGAAGCTCGATTGATGCGAGAGACAGCCGAGCAGATGGGCGTTGTCACACAGATGGGTAATCAGGGCACGAGCGAGAATGGCCTGCGCGAGGCAGTTGAAGTTATTCGGAGTGGTGCGATTGGAGATGTTGCAGAGGTGCACGTTTGGACCAATCGACCTGTCTGGCCACAGGGTCGAGGTAGGCCTGCTGGCGAAGATCCAATTCCAGAAAACCTGAACTGGGATGCTTGGATAGGTCCAGCACCAATGCGTCCGTTTAAAAAGGGTGTTTATCACTCGTTCAACTGGCGAGGATGGGTTGACTTTGGAACTGGAGCTCTTGGTGACATGGCGTGTCACACGACTAATATGCCCATCATGGCGTTAAAGCTCTTTGATGCCGATGCGGTGACTGCGGTGAAAAACCCCGGTATTTTTGAGGGGGAGACATTCCCAGGAAGTTCCCATCTTCTCTTTGAGTTTGGCAAGCGAGACGGTCTGCCACCGTGTAAATTTCATTGGTACGACGGAGGCGAACTGCCGCCAGAAGCAATTATCAAACAGCTACCCGAATCATTCCAACAGAAAGTAAATAAACAGAAAGAAGGTGGCCGGAAAACGAGTGGTGCTGTTGTTGTTGGAAGCAAGGGTGTCCTGTTCTCACCAGATTCATATGGAGCACGTTATTTTCTTTTACCAGAAGAAGATTTTGTTGACTTCAAGCCACCGGCTGAAACGTTGCCACGAATTCCATTTAAGGGAAGCGGTGATCAGCGTCAGAAATGGGAGTTTGTGAGTTCGATCAAGGGAGAGTATGAACCGGGGACCATGTCCAATTTTGGCTACGCAGGTCGCCTCACCGAAACAATACTTATTGGGAACCTCGCCCTGCGGGCTGGTGAGGGAACACGAATTCAGTGGGATGCCGAAAAGCTGAAGAGTCCAAATGTTTCTGATGTAAACCAATTTGTAAGCCGGTCGTATCGCCAAGGTTGGGAGTTGCCATAAACCTCTAAGTGGCGTGTTTAAGGGGTTTTTAAAAAAAGTATGGAAAAACTCGATTTTGAGTTTTATCGTTGGTACTATTGTTGGCAGTTCCGATTCACTCGATATACCGAAGGAGTTTCAACGTGAAAACGTGGAAAAAATTCTCAATAACAGCAGCGATGCTCGTTGTCGTTTTGGGTTCCAGTCATGCTGATGCTGGTCTTTTTGGTTGTTGCGGAAAAGACCGCTGTCCACCGCCGCCAAAGGTAGAAGTTTGCCTGATGATCTGTAGCCCTTGTGACGGCTGCCCGGTGCCAGTCACACTTTGTGTGCCAGAGTGCTGTGTGTGCG
>CAJQGO010000135.1 GCA_905477565.1 uncultured Planctomycetota bacterium | reverse complement strand
CACCTCGGACATGCGCTGAACAATACGCTTCAAGACATTCTTGTACGCACAAAGCGTATGCAGGGGTTTGTTACACTTTGGATGCCTGGCACGGATCATGCTGGGATAGCCACACAGGCTGTTGTTGAGCGACGGCTGTTGGAGGAAGAAGGAGTCTCACGGCATGATCTCGGGCGAGAGAAACTCGTCGAACGCATCTGGGACTGGAAGGCCCAATACGAGAAGCGGATTCTTGGGCAGTTGCGTGATATTGGAGCAAGCTGTGATTGGGACAGAACCCGGTTCACTCTCGATGCCCAATGCGAAAAAGCCGTACGAGAAACCTTCTTTCGTCTTTTCAAAAAAGGACTTGTTCGCCGCGGAAAGCGGCTGGTGAATTGGGATACGTTCCTCCAGACCGCTGTAAGCGACGATGAGGTTTTTCATGAAGAAGTAAAGGGCAACTTCTGGCATATACGCTATCCCGTGATTGATCCTCAACCTGGTGAACCCGTTGAAGTCACCGTTGCAACGACACGGCCTGAGACACTCCTTGGTGATACTGCCATAGCCGTTCATCCAAATCCGACGGCAGCCATTCGGTCACTCCTTGGAGACCTTCAAGGAAAACTCGAGCAGGCGCCAGACAAAGAAAAAGCTGATATTCAAACAGCTATTGAATCACTTCAGACCCGTTCTGAGACTGTATTGGTAGAGCTCGAAAAGCTTGCACAGATGGCCCACGATGGGCGACAGGTTGAATTACCACTCTTGGGACGAACCATTCCGCTTATCACTGATGAATGGGCGAAACCTGAAATGGGCTCAGGCTGTGTGAAGATTACTCCAGCTCATGATCCAAACGATTATGACGTGGGAATTCGACACCAGTTGCCAATGATTAACATCCTGAACCCGGATGGAACATTGAACACCGCGGCCGGCCAGTACGAAGGCTTGCCAATGAAGAAAGCGCGTACGCGTGTTGTCAATGATCTTGAAACAGCTGGACTCCTTCTCGATGTTGAAGATCGTGTTATTGAATTAGCCCACTCCGACAGATCAAAAACACCCATCGAACCCTATCTTGCGGATCAATGGTTTATCAGTATGGCCGACCTTGCAGAACCGGCCCTGAATGCCGTCCGCGAAAAACAAATCCAAATCCACCCTGAACGATATGCAAAAAGTTATCTCGACTGGCTCGGTGAAAAACGTGACTGGCCAGTCAGCCGTCAACTCTGGTGGGGGCATCAGATCCCAATATGGCATGTTTCCGATGTAACACGTGAAGAGTTGGAAGACACCTTTTCCAAAGATACGTTTGTGGCATGGACTCCTGATGATGAGCAATCTGACGATCGTGATCCGAAAGGGTGGTTTGTATGTTCAGCGAATGAAACCCTTGCGGTCACAGCAATCAAAGGGAAGCCCCTCATTCGTGATCCAGATGTGCTCGACACCTGGTTTTCATCGGCACTTTGGCCACACTCAACCATGGGCTGGCCAACAGAAACCGAACTGCTCAAGCGGTTTTATCCGACGAGCACATTGGTTACGAGCCGAGATATCATCACCCTTTGGGTGGCACGCATGGTCATTCTTGGGATTTTCAATACGGGTGAAATACCCTTTCATCATGTATCCATTCATCCAAAGATTCTTGATCGCTATGGCGAGACGATGAGCAAAAGCAAAGGGAACGGCGTCGATCCACTTGATGTCATCTCACTTCTTGGTGCGGACGCCCTTCGCTTTGGAATGGCCACCATGGCAACTGAGACCCAAGATGTCCGCATGCCAGTCGAGTTCCAATGCCCAACGTGCACAGCACGGATTGATCAAACCAACCAGAATCGCACAAAAGCGAGAATTACCTGCCCGAAATGCAATGAGGACTTTCGGACACAGTGGGCTACTGAGGAATCAGATCTCGCACTCCCGCGTGGAGCCGCAGTAAGCGAACGCTTTGAGTCCGGACGAAATTTCTCAAATAAACTCTGGAATGCAACACGGTTTGTACTCATGTATCTTCAGGATGAGTCTCAAACAGCGTCCACGCCTGACTTCAGCAAGATCGTAGAGTTTCCACTCGAAGACCGCTGGCTATTAAGTCGTCTGTCAACCGTCGCGGCTGAGGTTTCTGACAACATAGAGCACTATCACTTTGCGGAGGCTGCACGAATTCTTTACGCATTCGCCTGGGATGAATTCTGCAGTGCCTATCTTGAACTCTGTAAGCCCCGCCTGAATAAACCCGAGCAAAAAAATCAGGCCTGCCAGATGCTGCTCCTTGGGCTTGATACCATCCTCAGACTTCTTCATCCCATCATGCCGTTCGTAACTGAAGAAATCTGGCAGAGTCTTTCACAAGACCACGGAATTCGACAATACCCATGGGACACAAATCCGATACCACCTTCTGTCATGGTTGCATCATGGCCACGACCACCTGAGGCATGGAAAGACCCGAAGACTGAAAAACAGTTCAAGGATTTTCTGGAGATTGTGAGCGGCATCCGTGAAATTCGTTCACGGCAGAACATACCTCCTCGTAAATTTGTTGATGTCAGTATCCAAGCACCATCGGACAAAAATTCTCTGCTCACCCCAATGAAGTCTGCTATTGAAGCAATGGCAGTATGCAATGTTGTCGCCCTCGCAAATGACGTTCAGCCAGTGGCTGGGTCAGCTGAAATCTCAGCAGCTGACTGCGATATTTTCATCGATCTTGCTGATCTGATTGATGTTGATGCGGAAATCACTCGTCTTCGGCGAGAACTCGAGAAACTCGACAAGGCCATTAAATCAAAGCAGAGTAAACTAAACAATGAAAATTTCGTGAGCCATGCTCCTCCAGCGATTGTTCAAAAAGAAAGTGAACAACTCGTGGAATTTGAGGAAACCCGGACAAAACAGGGTGCCATTTTGAAAGAGCTTCAGACTCGAAAAAAGTAACCACCCTGAAAACAGTCTATGGTTCAAGTGATTTCAAGGAACTTATGAGGTATCCTATTGTGACGTGATCCCTTCGACTTCATATGCGAAGGGTTCTTCCTAGTCGAAAGCTGTTGAACATAAGAGGTTCGTTATGAGCGTTGAAATGGAACTCGCGCGAATCATCATTAGTGAAGTGAATGATCAACAGGTTGTCTACCTGAAAGAGGTTGAGGGAGACCGGACATTTCCAATTCTGATCGGTCTTTTTGAAGCAACCAGCATTGACCGCAGGGTAAAACACAGTGCGACACCGCGACCACTCACTCACGACCTCCTCGTGGCAGCTGTTGAACTCCTCGGCGGTGAATTTCAAGACGTCGTTATCTCAGAATTAAAAGAGCACACGTACTACGCAACGCTACGAGTAGAAAAAGACGGAGGCATCATAGAGATTGATGCCCGACCGTCTGATGCAATAGCTGTCGCCATAACCTGCGAGCCGAATCTTCCAATCTATGTGGCCGAAGAGGTCCTTGAGAATGT
>CAJQGO010000134.1 GCA_905477565.1 uncultured Planctomycetota bacterium | reverse complement strand
AATCTCTCGTTTCGTGATGGTTTTCTTGTCTTTACGCAGCGAAGAGAAAGTCCCCCTATTCTTGGTAAAACATGGACCTCTGAAAAAACATTTAATTACTCTTCCGGAGGCATTCATACGCACGGCGAATTTGCTCTGAAGAACAACATGTATCTTGAACTTCGCTGCAAGTTGCCGAGCAACAATGGTGGCTATGGAGCTTTTTGGACAATGTCCAACAAGGTGGGTGACTGGAAGCCAGAAGACCTACTCGAAATTGACATGTTTGAATTTATTGGAAATCGTGAAAAGACCCGGTTTTGGAGTGGCTTATGGTGGCATGATTTTCGAAAGAATGAAGTTCCCCAAGCAGTAGATGTGAAACATGTAAAGAAACGATCTGAAGATCATTTCTTCGTTAATGAACAACGATTCAAAGCACATTTTGGTGAAGGCGTCAAAGTTGATCACTCCCATATCGATTTCTATTCATTCATCACTTTCGGTTTGCAGGTCACAGACAACACAATGACGTGGCACCTTGTACAAAATGGTCCAGCGTGGAAGTCGGATCCCTATCTTGTGTTCAAAGGTGGCACGGTTCACAACAGAACATATGGTCAAGTCCCTGATATTCAGTGGGAGCGAAATGTTCCAGCAAAGATGAACGCCCGTATTATTCTCAACTATGCCTTGCGAAATGCGGATTGGGCTGGGGGGCCAGCAGTGGATAGCCAGATGCCATCAGAAATGGTGGTAGATTACGTGCGGGTTTATGACACATCTGCGAACGCTATCAACAAGTAGCCTAAGAGTAGAAGTAGAGCCTTGAGAATTCATGATTTCGATCCAACGACTGGTTTTTTACCCACTTTCAAGTCGAATTAGGGCCTCTACGGTTCGTAACAAGTCATTACTTAGGGCGTGGAAAATTCTAAGGATCATTTTTTAGACCCGATCCCAGTTTTCTACTTGTCTGTAATGCAAAACGGTAGCGGAGGCGTATTGCTGATAAAAGCATGAAAAGTCAGCTTTATCCAAAATGCGTTCGTAGTAAAATCTGCATAAGACAGTTTCCGAACTCGTTCTTTGAAACCAGTGATCAATTATGAAATTCCTTCTGAAAAGTTATCCCTTTGTTGATTCAAAAGACATCTATGATGCGAGGAAAAAAAATTTTTCTGTCTGGGGTCCATATAAAAGTCGTGTCATTGGCAAGAAAAAATATCATCTTGTTCATAACCGCGCTAATTTGCGTCGATCTTCTTTGGGCTATCTCACATGTACGTCAGGAATTCACGCAGAATCTAGAGTTCCTCAAGAGCGATATTGGCTCATTCTCCCACTAAAAGGGCATGTCGAAGTTGAAATAAATGGCCAAGCATTTACTGCAGATGCAACAAGAGCTGTACTTCAAGCTCCATGGGAGGATTTGAAATTTCGTTCAACACCAGCGACTCAGACATTTTTCTATGGGATTGATATGGCACTGGTACATAAGTCACTTCCAGAGGCGTTCCGTGGCCGCTGTGGCTACATACTTGAGGGGCCATATAGAAATGTTTTGAAGCAGACGCTCATTGGTTTTGCTGAATCGTTAGATGATTGGGCGACTGGCGCAGTAGGTACGAAACGATTGCCAAGCTTCTTCGGCCATCTTGAATCAGCTGTGTCTGCGTGTCTTGCAGACGGAATTCGAGAGTGGGCAACAGGCGGCTACGAAGGTGGTCGAATTGGGCACATGCCTATCATGACAATCCGTACGTTCATCAGTGACAACCTTGCATCAGAACTGACTGTAGGTGAGATCGCAGCAGCAGCGGGAGTGAGTATTCGAACCCTCCAGAAAGGTTTTGTGGATCATTACTTTATGAGTCCGAAGCAGATGCTTAAAATAATGCGTCTCGATAAAGCTCGGGAGTTGCTCAAAGCACGGAAAGACAAATCATGTTCCGTCAGTGAAGTATGCAAGACAGTGGGGTACGGGCACGCAGGACGATTCTCCCGAGAGTATGCAGAGCGATTTGGAGAATCACCATCGGAGACACTGAGGCCAGTAAAAGCATTGGCAGACTGAAAGAAAGTTTTTCCGTGAGGGTTTTGGGGCACGATGTTACCCAAGATGAATCAGTCGGAAAGTTATTTCCAGTTGTAGGCAGCAAGGCCATCGAGTCGGCGGATAAATATCTGGTTCTTACTTACTGCAATATGTCCCCACGTGTTGTTTTCGGCGACACGTCGTCTGTCTATCAGGTCGAACTCAATTGGATTGGCACTGATCAGAAGTAATTCACCACCTTCATCAAGCACGAGAATTCGGTCATTCAGAACGGCCATGCTCTGATACTTACCAAAAGGAGTTGTTCTCCAAGCCTCTTCACCCGTTTCCAGATGAATACAGACGATTCGTTGGTTTCGTAGGTGGAGATAAATATGGTCGCCAATGACAACCGGTGATGACATATACGCCTGGGATTTCCCAGACCAGATTTCCTCAAGCGAAGCGCTCTGATCGGTATGTTTCCAGAGTTGGGAGTGGCCAGAATGAGCACTTGTAAAAATCGTTTCGTTATGAACGGTAGGTGTCAATATATTCATGCCGCGAAAGGCTTCGATGTCTTGCGACCACATTTCATCACCCGTCAGAGGATCGATTCCTTTGAGTGATTTTCTCGTCTGCACAAGAAGAATCTTTTTATTTTGAAGTGTTGTCATGATAGGAGAGCTAAACGCACTACCAAACATGCCACCACCATCGTTTGCGACTCTCCATATAGTTTCTCCTGTTGTTTTGTTGAGTTTGATGAAACCGCCTCCAGCCTGTACAAAAATTGCGTCACCGTGCACTAGTGGTGAAGACGCAAAACCAAATGCTGGCATCGGCGAATCAAAGCGTTTCTTAAAATCAACATGCCATTTTGTGTCTCCAGTTGCACAGTTAAGTGCATAAAGGACATCACGCATGCCAGCAACGTAAAGAGTTTCTCCATCACATGCTGGCGTTGCTCGAATCCAACTTCCATTTGACGCCGCAAAAAACGGCACATTCATAGCCCCTTCCCACTCCGTTCTCCAGAGTTCTTCACCAGTTGACTTGTCGTACGCATAGACAACTTCGGTTTTCTTCTTATCAGTTTCAGTTGTGAATACACGGTTTCCAACAACGATAGGGCCGGAATAACTTGGACCGTGTGTAACTTCCCAAGATAGTTCGAGATGATTTTTATCAAGGGAGT
>CAJQGO010000133.1 GCA_905477565.1 uncultured Planctomycetota bacterium | reverse complement strand
ATGCAGTTGCTCAATATTCACTCTGTTGAGTTTTGGATTGCGAAGAATCAGGAGCACTCCTTCTTCAACAAGCAGCCTTGGCAGGACATGACAATCCGTGCATCAGATGAATTCTTGAAGGCTCTCGATTTCATTCAAGGTGAACCGACACTCCCGCCACCAAAGACTCAGGAAAAGCTGGTAAAAAAACCGTCGTAATTTATGTATTCAAGATTAATGAATGTGGTGCCAGAAAAATATTCCCGTACAACCACGTGTGTTTCTTGTGGTTGTCAGCAAACACAAGGGACCTGCTCAAAAAGAATGTCAAAAAAATAAGGTGTACTCCTGCGCGAGAAGCTTCTCAGAGTCATCACTCTCTTTACTCAATATTTGAAACTTTTTCTGGAGTTTATGGACAATATAATGTGGTGACACCGTTTTGGGATGCCGTCATTCAATTTAGACTTCGGTGAATGAAGTACCGATGATTTCTGGAGAAAGAATGAAAATCATAATACTTTGTTTTGCAAGTATTCTTGGATCGTTTTCATTCATAGCTGCACAGGGCTCGCCATTCGACTCGCTATCACCAGGGCTCAACGAAATCCAGATTGAGCATGGTGGTCACGTTCGACGATTATTAATCATGGCACCAAAGTCATTTGAAACGGGTACCCGCTACGCGACGTTATTTTGTTTTCATGGTGCCGGTGGGAAGGCGGATGGCCAGAGCATACGGTGGGGTCGCCATGCGGACTCTCGAAAGCTGCTTGTTGTGAGTTGTGAAGCGGTCCAACCAATGGCCAAGTGGAATTTCAAGGATCAGTTTCATGATATTGACCACGATGATGTCGGATTTGTGACCGGTGTGATCGAAGCGTTGGTCGCTGCCAGAGTGACTGACCCGCAAACGATTTACGCAACGGGGCACTCAAGCGGTGGGCTATTCTGTTATCGCCTAGCTAAGCAAACGAATTTATTTGCGGCCCTTGCACCAATGAGTTGTGGTATGGCGAAGGGAGATCATACGCCAGAAGAAGGAACACAACCGGTCTCAATTTTCCAGGTCATAGGTGATCAAGATAAAAGTTTTCGTGGGTCTTCCAATCCTAAGGTGACAATGTATTCGGCTGATGAACGCATCAATATCTGGCAAATTTTTAATCAGTGCGACGCCCAGCCGACTATTAATCGACCGTTCGACAACATCACTGTCCGTACATATGTCAACGCAAATGGTATCGAAGTTGTATTGTGTACAGTAGCAGGAGAGGGCCATCACATACAGCACGAATTGCGTGACAAAGCAGACCGAATCGCACTCGACTTTTTAATGAACCACAGACGGAATGTAGATCACAAACCAGACAAATAAAAACCGAACGAGTGTGTGCCAATAGACTCATCGTGGATGAATTCTTATCAGGAAGCAAAGAGACTCGTTCGTAGAACATTGGTTCTAAATCTCAAGAGCCAGCCTACGCTGAGAGGAATATTGGCGAAGTGTATCTGACGGAAGCTCACCAAATATTTTTTGATAACGATTTGCAAATCGACCGAGTTCAGTAAATCCATGAGCATACGCGACATCCGTTACACGAATTGATTCATTTTTTGCCCGTTTGAGATCCACATAAGCCCGACAAAGCCGCCTCTGCGTAAGAAACTGAAGTGGACTTTTTCCAACTATTGTTTGAAACGCAACCTCAAGTGTTCGCCGACTTACGTTTACATTAGCGCAAAGATCAGAGACTGTCACCGCCTGAGATTGAAATGCATCTGCATATGTGAGTGCCATTTCAACGACTTGCTTTGAGCGTGACTCTATCAGTTGACTTACCTCGGCTGGCTCCAGAAGGGAACGTACAGCAGTGAGTAGCTCACTTTCGAACTGCTGTTTTGGTGCCTTTTCAGGCCACGATACAGCCCGAGTCAAAAGTCGACAAAGCCGTTGTGACCACCTTTGAACCTGCAGTGGATGAATTTCGAGGAAAGAAGAATTCTGAGGATTAAAAATGTTCTCAATATTGAGTACCTGGCCCACCACTCCCTTGCTTAATTCCTCAAGACACCACTGTCGGTCGAGGATCATCACAATATGACGCTGTCCTGCATCAAACGTTGCGTGAATTGTTTTCCCTGAGCGACTAATGGGCATCACTCCGTGTGAGATTGATCTCCCCCACCACCTTGAGTCTGTCTCCATGATCGGGAGACAGAAAGCCAGGCGGTCTCCTCGTAGAGCACCTAGGTTGTGAGACCGAGCCCCATATTCCTCAACGTAAAGTGCTGAACGCTCGGTGCCGGCGAAGTGAACATGACGACTAAATGCACCGTGATTGAGTTGTACTGTTTCATATTCATAGAGAAGACCGAGAACTTGATTATCCTCTGCCGGATCGAGTGTCTGGAGTTGACCCGTAAGAAGGTGCGAACTTTGGCTCGCAATACTTTGTTCTGCTGTCGACATTATTTCTCACTCACTGGACACCAACCAGAATTATATTTAATGAATTCTTTCAACAAATTGTCCCATCTACAACTGATTTGCAAAATAGACGAAAAATATTGATTTCATGTGATAATGCTTTGCAATGAATGGTTTTGAAACAGATACACAATTAAAGTAAGGCAGTCCCTATCGCAGTTCTTTTCTTCCGGTACTGAAATCCTTCACAATGACTGCTCGATCATATTCATCACCCAAAACTGTGTATGCCACATACGTAAGAGTTTCTCCTTCGATACTGATCACCTGATAGAACTGGGTCTGCTCACCTTTTTTATCTCTACTGTACCCGTCGACTGCATACCCTCTCATCTGCTCATCATCGATGACGTACTGTTTGGGGCCACTCACAGAGGTAACGTAGACAGTTCCAAGATCATTGCTCGCCTTGCCATCAGCAGTTCGGACTGGCACGTGCCCACGAGCGTAGGTGTGATCATGACCATTCAACACCAGATCAACACCGTACTTGTCGAGGAGCGGTTTCCAATGGTCGCGAGCAAACTGAAAATTGCGTCCCTTGGCCGGTGAAAACACCGAGTGATGGCAGGTGACTATCTTCCACTTTGCAGTCGTATTTTCTAACTGTTTTCTGAGGTACTCGGTCTGTGCCTCCAAGTCATCATTCGAGTTCAGAACAATTATTCGTATGTCCTGATAATCAATGGTGTATACCGTTTCGTGTAATTGTGGTGACAGCTCTGTTTCAACAGGGAGCGAAAATTGTGGCCGCCACTGGATAGC
>CAJQGO010000132.1 GCA_905477565.1 uncultured Planctomycetota bacterium | reverse complement strand
CAATGATGCTTGTTCTTGGCACAACGAATGCGGGCAAGCAGCAGGAACTCGCCGCCCTGCTTGAGCCATTTCACATCGAATGCCGTTCATTAAAAGATTTTCCATCTGCTGTACATGTCGCAGAGACGGGGAGTACTTTCGCGGATAACGCTGCCTTGAAAGCTGTGCAACAAGCTCAGGCTCTCAACCACTGGGTCTTGGCAGAGGATAGTGGGTTAGTCGTTCAAGCCCTTGATGGATCACCTGGAGTTTATTCAGCCCGTTTCGCAGGACCAGAGGCAAGTGATGCTGACAACAATGCTCTGCTTATTGAACAGCTTACCGATGTACCGTCTTCTCGCCGTGTTGCATATTATGCATGTCACGCGACATTAGCTGCACCAGACGGAACAATAAAAGCAATAGCTGAGGGTCGTTGCTATGGCCGAATTGCCAAGTCTGCCCATGGCACAGAAGGGTTCGGGTATGACCCTTACTTTATTATTCCGGAATACCATCAGACTTTTGGAGAGTTGTCTCCGGCTGTGAAAGGTTTAATAAGTCACCGCGGCCGAGCTATCCGAGCGATCGTCCCAATGATTGTGAGAAGCCTCAAAGTGCATTCGGTTTAATTTTTTTGGTGCCTCTGACTTTTGTCGAACCGCTGTCTTCTTGCCGATTCATCCAGCGCTGAATAATCTCGAGTACCGTCTCCGTACCGTCCATCTGGCCCACCACTTTTCCCAGCGGAATACGGTACTGATCTAGATTGCCAAGAAAACTCTTCACTTGATCTAAGGTAACATTCTCAAGATATTCAAAGTCACCGCACGCCATTTCTCGAAGGAAAAAACTATTCGTTGACTGCTCTCCGTGAGCTCGTTCCGGAAGAACAAACATTGGCTTTCCAAGATGCAAGGCTTCTCCTATGAGTTGATTGCCTGCTGCCGAAATAACCGCCCGGCAATTCGCGAGATCTTCGACAAACTGATGCTCGTCGATTGGCTGAAAAGAGAGTTGTCCGAGTGATTCTCGTTCACCAAGTCCGTACACTTTCACCGGAAGGCCACAATCAGCCAAAATCTCAATCATTGAAAAAGGGGTATGTCTACGCAGATAACTAAGAACGTACCCATCGTCGCGAGGTACTTTTGAAGTGATTTCATGACGGAGAAGTGGCCCAACTTGCACTACGTGCTCCCACCCTGAACGAAGTTTTGGCTTAAAAAAAGCAGAGACAATTGTTTCCGAAGCTTCACTGACATACATCCACACGGCATTCCCAATAAACCACGCATGCCACTGAAGTACTTGTGGCAGCGCATCAAGTTCATAGGCAAGCAGGAAGTGTTGATGATCAACACTGATTAGAGGAATCCGGTAGCGTGCTGCAGCTCTTGGCAAACCCGGTTCGAAATCTGTAATTGCTAATGACACGTTGTACGTCTCAAGTTCATTTATCAGTTGATCAACTAAATTGCCGACTTCACTGGCTTGATACTCCAAGCCATTTTTTATTGTCCGAATGACATCCAGTCGACCACCGCTGTACTGAAAGGTTATGCCAGGTATTCTGGACACCGTTACCGTCGGATGGCCTTCAGGAAACTTGTCTTTAAGGAATTTGTAACCATCGTCGTATGAGTAAACACGAATTTCATAAATCCGCTCAAGTCTTTCTATGAGAGAACAGATTCTTGTGGCATGCCCTCGACCTTCTCCGCATAGACTGATTGCTATTGTTGCCATGACTGATTGATCGAAAAAGAATTTCGGTCCTTATTGACGAATTACATCACTCACTAATTCGACTACAAATTATTGTTGATTCATTTATATCTAGCGACTAGCCTAAAACTGTATCTTATCCCACGCCTTTCACGCTCTTTCAGAGCCCCGACAACCATACCGCGTCGTTTAAGAATGTCACTGTATGGCAGCGATTGCTTGTTCAAGTATGCCTGCTTCATCAAGTCGAGCATGACCGCGAAAGAGGCAGGCAATGTACCTACTCATTGACTATGGTTCATTTCTGATTCGAATCGATGCTCTCACAAGGTACAAAGCCTTAACCCACCGCACATCTTAGCCAAGAACGTACAAAAGCCTCTTGAGGAAACCCTCTAACCTTCTCTGACTCTCCAGTTTCCCGTTGTTCTTATGAGTTTCTCTAGGTATCGTCCGGTTCCCAAGGTCATATTCCTATTTCTACCGATTATTCGATTCACCTCTTCTGAACAAACCCATGAAATTCCGTACGTTTTTAATGTTCGTATGCATGATTATTGTGCCAATGATTGCAATGTTTTCACATAAAATACCGACTGAAATGCGAACAGCTTGTGGAGAACTGCTCATAGCACCACTCAATTATTTTTCTGCAATAATATTTCAACCATCAGTGGCATCACCGACAAGCCAAGAGATAGCTGAATTTGACACTGCTCCAAATGTTCCCCTTTTGGCCCATCAAGATTTTCATCGCGAGAGAGCAGATGATCTAAACACCTTGAATGAATCATCTTCATCGCAACAACCACAGCACCTCTCCGTGGAGAAAATACCAGGCTATTCCTTTCGAGATCAATTAATCGCTACTGGAGTACATCGCCTCATTGTTGAGCCAGCAACTGATAAAAAAGGTTGGTACGACGGAAGCTGTCGGATAGCTGTTGATGCCCAAGGCGAACTACAGCGACTTTTTCATGCCCATGCTTCAACTGAATCTGCAACGTTTGAGAAGTTGCTTAAACAGGTACACCTCTGGAAACAACAGGTTCCTGCTCGTATCACGGCTAAGTCACCGGAAAC
>CAJQGO010000131.1 GCA_905477565.1 uncultured Planctomycetota bacterium | reverse complement strand
TTCTCAAGTTCTGATGGATCACAGGCTCTGACACTGGCCAACTCAAGTGGTAATCAGCTGAGTGGTTTTCAGGACCCCTCCGGTGCGAACTTTGTTGGAAACCGGACGGTGACCAGCATTGTCTATACCAATGAGTTCACTGATAAACTGACCTACGTGTATCAGAGTGACTTCGGGTATCAGGCGCACGCAAACGCCCCCTACCAGACACAAGGGCAACAAAATGGGTCGGCCTATTGGTATGGTGCCAACCAGTACCTGTTCTACAACTTCACAGATTATCTGATTGGTGGTCTGCGATTTGAATGGTTTCGTGATAACAACGGTACCCGAGTTGTGTCTGGTCTCCGTGAAGGTTCTCCAGGAGCTGGTGGCTTTGCCGGTAACTTCTGGGCAATGACATGGGGTCTTAATTATCTCATTGGAAACAACACCATCATCCGACCAGAACTGCGATATGACTGGTTCTCAGCAGATGAAGGTGGCCCAAATGGCCCGGTAGGAACCATGCCTTATGGTCGTCTCAACGAACAGAACGCTCAGTTCTACGGTGGTTGTGACATTATTTGGCAGTTCTAGGAATGAAGCTCGATGCTGCCAGCCTTTCGAGGCTTGCAGTCCAAGGCAGTAGAAAACCTGTTTAGTCATCCACGTGGTAGTGGGCCTACTGTGCGTTGTCTTCTTGCAACACTTGGTGAAAAAGAACCAGAACGCTTGCAATGGATTCTTTATTGAGTTTTCTTCTGTCAGCTTCAACTGGTTTGGTGCCGCCTCGGGTCGATTTCGCCACTGCGGGTGGTACAGAAGCACCAAATATTTGCATGAAAGAACGCTCTCTTTTGCGGAAAATACTCACAGACTCGAAAAATATTAGGCGCAGGCAAGATGGGCGATATAGGCTGATTGTCAGTTCTTGCGGTCGGTGCTACCGTTGTAACCAGTTGCTCAAGGACGGTCCTCGTGGCCAGGGCAGCGTTCACCCGATGACACGTTGGGTGAAATAGTATCACGGAGGAAATTGCCGATGACTTCTTGGATTGGGCGAGCTTTCGCTCTCATACCACGCGTTGCCTCAACTGCTGCCGTGATGGTGCTAGCCGTGCTACTCACTGGATTGTCAGCACAAGCCTCCGAAGAGTGGCTCACTGACTATGATGAAGCGCTTGCCGAATCAACTCGGAGCGGCAAGCCAGTGCTTACTCTATTCACAGGTAGTGATTGGTGTCCCCACTGTCGAACACTTGAAGAACGTGTTTTCTCAACCTCTGAGTTTGAGTCATGGTCTGAAGAACATGTTGTGCTTCTGATGATTGATCTTCCTGAATCTGGAATCAGTCCAGCTGTACGCAGCGAGCGGTCCCGCATCTGCTTGAAGTACGGAGTTCGTACGTTTCCTTCCGTCTTGGTACTGGATTCATTTGGTGAAAAAATTACAGAAGAAAAAGGATATCGTGGAACACCAGCATCTACATGGATCAAACGATTAGCTGCGAAGGTTCCTGCTCCTGAAGCAGTTGCTGACATTGACGAACCGATGCTAACTAGCCTCGGTGAAGCTGTTGATGAAGCTCGGGGAAAAAATCGTCCGATTTTGCTTGTTGTGAGTGGTAGTCGGGACAAGACAGCGACTATTCGATCGGCAACACTTGTCAACGATCCAGAATTCGGTGCACTGGCCGAGGAGAGCTTTGTGGTTGCTGCCATACCAGCCTCAACAGAAGACGGGCATCCGACGGATACGTCGTTAGAGCAATTGCTTGGCGGCACTCTTGAGCCAGATGCTGTGGAGGTCATTGTGACCGACGATGGTGAAACGCCGGTGTTCATGGCATCGGGAAGTCAGTCGCCAAAACGAATTGTAAGCGGACTGCGGCGGTTTCTCATCGCACGACAAGCTGCTCGTCAGACAACTCCAACTCGCAGATAGTGCGACCGGAACATGAGTCATGGAGATTTCGTGTCTGGCTCTTCAACGAGACTGGAATTACGAATCTTAAACCGACCGGCCTCGGTATTGAGGTCTGTAATTAATGCCCGTAACTCATCAAGCGAGGCATAGAATAGCGCATTTGCAGCAGAGGACTCACCGGCTGCAGTTCGCAGGTTTTCCATGGCGTCACGAATTTGCCCCGCCCCCTGTGACTGAGCCTGCATGCCTTCGTGAACTTGATCAAGTGAATTGCTGACCGCGGCAACAGGTTCGACGACGCGTCCGAGACTGTTGCCAATTTCTGCAACTGTCAAGACACGACCGCTCACCTCATTCCGAAAGCGGTCCATTTCCATCGTTCCACTTGAGACAGCTGCCTGCATCTCGTTGACAAGGCGTTCGATGTCTTTTGTCGCCAAGGCGGTCTGGTCAGCAAGGCGACGGATTTCTTGAGCGACAATTCGAAAGCCTCGTCCCGCTTCACCAGCTTTTTCTGCCTCAATAGTAGCGTTCAGAGACAAGAGGTTTGTGTGCTCAGCGACCTTCGCAATTGTTGTGACAACAGTCGTAATGCCTGCAGCTCGTTGGCTGATTGCAGATAGTTTACGGGTGAAAGCATGCATCGATTCATCAAGTTGTTTCATAGACGTCGTCATGCGATCAACACCAGTCTGGCCCTCATCGGCGACGAGCTGCGCCTCACGTGCTGTTTCACGAACGTGGCGTGTGGCTTCGAGCAGTTCGTTGCTTGTCGCGGAAATCTGACTGACCGCAGCTGCAATCTCTGTGGTCGATCCGTCGAAACGACTGATAACATGCTCCTGCTGCCGAAGGGAAGCTGTTGTGTCGGATTCTACTGCAGAGAGTCGGGCGCCAGCTGTTTGAATACGGCCAATAAGTTGACTGAGTGAAGAATTCATTCCCGAAAAGGCTTGAAGCAAGCGCCCAACCTCATTGTGGCCCGACTCGTGCGGCTGACTTGTTAAGTCACCAGAGGCGATAGCTTCTGCTACCGCAGCGGCTTGCCCGACAGGCGTTGCAATCGAACGACCGAGCCAAACGCCAGCAAGAATGCCGGGGATGCCGATAGCACAGGCAGCAATAAGACCTGCGAGAGACTGCTGCCAGATAACGCTCGAGGCTGTTTTCGTCGAGATCGTCACCAGAACTGCGCCGCTGGTAGAACCATTGGCGGTCTCTATTGGTGCGGCTACGTGATAACCATTGATATCAAGGCGGCCGATTGGCAGTTGCTCTAAAATGCAGTCACAGACAATTCCCCTGTCAGTATCAGAGAGTGCAGCCAGATTGTCTTTTGAATGATCTTTGCTAACGCTCCGAGTAACAAGAGGAGTGAGCTCTGATGACAGGATGGTAATTTCCTGGACATCACCACCAACGAGTTGGTCAAGAAGTCGTTGGAGGCCAAGGTTCTGGTCCAGGCGCTCAAGAAACGACGCCTCCATGCCAACCTGTACAATGCGTGGTTTGTCGATGCCGCCCACCCCAACGTACTTGAAGATCTTTTCATCGGTTTCACGCTTCTGTGCTTCTTGGATAACACTTTGTGTTTCGCCCTTAAGAAGCGGATAAAACGCAGAGGCCTGAGGTTGTTCGGTTGGATCGGGAGAAAATGTGAAATCTTTGGCGTCGGCTGTGTAAATGACAGTCTGTCCAGTCGAGTCTGTGGCAAGAAGTTCAATCCCAGCAGCGTCGGCTATTGGATTGAGTTGCTCGCAGATGGCTTCGTTTGATATGCCTGCGGCTTCACCGATTGCGACTAAGCTGGCCAGGAGTGAAGCCTGCGTTCGCATCTGCTTACCCATTTCATCTTCAACTTGACGAGGGACTTCGGCGGCAAAGGCCGCTGCACTGGCCAAACTCGTTGCGATGCTGTTTCCTCCAACACGTACCTGTTCCAGCACTGCTTGGCGACTTGCCAGCGTCTCAACAACAGTTGTGACAGCAGCGACCAACGTAATAAGTAGGGCCGCGATCAGGGCAATACGGGAACGGA
>CAJQGO010000130.1 GCA_905477565.1 uncultured Planctomycetota bacterium | reverse complement strand
TTATTGTTCAGTCGCCAGAATCGGAGTACCACCTCGATAGCGTTGGTGGGCAACCAACTCCTGATCAGGACATTACTCCGGCTTCATTCGAGGCTCAGCTTGGTAGCCCGCAGATACCGAACTAGTTTTGGTTAGTCTGAGCAGAGGAAGAATTCTCGATGTTTGGTAGTCACCAGCCCATTACCATGTTTGATTCGATAACTTTTCTGGCGCGTTCGAGGTCATCTCCAGTTTCGTTCATATAAAGACGAATGGCGTGAAGCTTGTCACCAGATGCACGAGCGAGACAGTCTCGGGCAGTATTGCTCGGCATGAGTGGCTGGTCGTCATGTTTTTCAGACACAATGCCCAGCGCAGATTTTGATATGACCCATGTGTCTCGCGGTCGACGAGTGAGGCGAAGAATTTTCTCTTGAGGATAGGCTTCTGCGACGACAGAAGATGCAGAATGTTCATCGTCTGCCCATGAGATGATGATGTGTGCTTCGGTTTCAATCTCGAAAAGTGGCATGGAGGGACCTGCCTTTCTCCAATCCAGAGACAATTGTGCGTGTATGTGTTGGAGCCAGCATTGGAGTCTACCGTTCCCGCGGCTCCTGTGGAATGATACATGTCGGAGCTTTTGTAAGCTTAACAAGCTCTAGCTCGGGGAGTGGGCGTTTCGAATCATTTTTCCGACGCATCGAAAGCCAGAGAATGAGGTCCCCAGCTGCAGTCACATTACCGGTGCACTTTTCTTTTAAGATCCAACCGTGGCTTTTCGTTGACCGGCTTTTCTTTCGTCACTTCCAAGCAGGTTTTCTTCGGAAAAGGCCGAGACCCCTTTCTGGCATCCTTTTTCTGTTATATTCTGAAATGCTTGCGAGAGTTTCTCGCCCTGAATTTCTGTAATTGTTTCGATTGGAGAAATTTGAGGGGGGTGTAGCTCAGTTGGTTAGAGCGCCAGCCTGTCACGCTGGAGGCCGCCGGTTCGAGTCCGGTCACCCTCGCTTGTCGATTGAACGCTGCGAGCGTTCCCGACGTTCTTTCAGTGTGGTCTATAACAATGCCTATCCCCCTCGCTGGACGAGCCATTGTGACGGGTGCTGTCAGTGGCCTTGGTAAGGCCATCACCCAAGAGTTGGCAATTCGCGGGTGGGAAATTGCAACTGTCGATTCGAAAGACACGAGTGATCAGGCCTGGTCAGACCTTGAACATGACGTTCTCTCTGGTGGTGGAAAACATCTACCAAGTCCGTTTGACGTTCGCGATGTCGACTCATGGCGTCGACTGTCTGATCAACTTCAAAAACAATGGACCACTATAGATCTTCTTGTCAATGCTGCGGGTGTCGGTGCAACAGGCGAAGTGGGGCAATTGCCGATCCATCAGTGGCAACGAGTGCTTGAAACAAATCTTCTTGGCACAGCCATTGCCTGCGAGACTTTTCTGCCGCGTATGCGAAGCCAGCAGCAGTCTGCACGAGTATTAAATATTGCTTCAATTGCAGGGATTCTATCACCGCCCTCAATGGCTGCCTATTCGGCAAGTAAGGCAGGAATCATTGCCTTGTCGGATGCTCTTGCAGCAGAGTCCCAAGGACAACCAAGCGTGACTGTTGCATGTCCAGGTTTTTTTCGATCCGGACTTTTGAATTCCTGGCACTTCACCCAAGGCATGGAGCGTTACGAGGCAGATCGTCGCATGTCGAAAACGGCATGGACGTCAGAGTTAGTGGCCCAATATGTGTTGGCTGCAGCTTTTCGGGGTCAGCATTATGTGGTCCTTGGTGGACAGGCTCGATTGCTCTGGATGCTGAAGCGTTTCGCACCACGCCTCACAATGAAATTAATTGGCAGGATGTATCGTAAAATTTCACCAGATGAATAGGCATTGATAGGAGGATGCGAAGAATTTTCTTCGGATTGCCCAGAGGATCAGACAATGCCTGCCATGTCCTGAAGCCACGCACGAATCTCATTTTCGTATTCACTGGCTAAGCCACCAACAATAAGTTGGCGGTGGAAACTTGCTGCACCTTCTTGTTTCAAGTCGGCATCTTCAGCACTAGGAAATCGCTGGCTCGGATCTGCAGCAACGAGGCCGCCACAGAAATTCATGAGAAGTTCGTTGCAACTGACTTCACCCGGAAGAATTTGGGGCAGTCTGTGAGCCAAAGAACGTTTCGCCTCGAGTAGATCTTGGAATGAAGTCAGGCCTGAAAATGGAGGCTGGCCGCTTAGCATTTCTACAAGAACATAGCCGAGGCTCGCTAAATCTGACCGTGGCGAATGATCACGGCCCTCTAGTACTTCTGGTGCTGCATAGGCTGGGGTGCACGTTCTGTGAGAGGGCGCAGTTGCTAGCGTGACTGCTGAACCGATGTCGATTATTTTTGCATTACCAGTACGCTTCACCATGATATTTGAACTCTTCACATCACCATGAAGAATATTTACTCTGTGAAGCGCGGCCAATGCTGCTAGACATTCACGCACAATTGCAATAGCCACACCAGGTTTGAGGCGAGACTGACGTGGCCCAGGCGTCACGATGACATTGTTTAAGTATTCCCAGCGGGAAGCCGAAACACGTTCTCGAGTTTGCTCGAGAAGGTCTGGAGCCAGAAGTCGAGAGAGGTCGTATCCGTCAATCCACTCCATTTCCATAATCCGGATTTGACGCTGTTCAACAAAGTTCTGGACGTCGAGTAGATTGTCTTGCTTGATTTGGGCCACTTGTGCGGACACTCGGGCAATTCT
>CAJQGO010000129.1 GCA_905477565.1 uncultured Planctomycetota bacterium | reverse complement strand
TTGAGCCCAAACGTCGCTTGGCCAAGCCGAATGCCAGGAGTCGTCCCCTTCGGACTCAATGGTGAATTTGGATCATAGTAGTCGAGATACGCATAGCGAGCGACAAGTTCCCAGCCACCACGTCCTCTCGACCTACCGCGGGAATGACTACCCGATAACCGTGGATGGCGTACTTTCACAGAACCAAAAACGCCATCATCTTTTTGGTATTTCCGATATTCACCAGTAATGAAATACCCCGCGCTCACATAATATCCATGAAAGAACAATAGCTCTCCCGCGTGCTGCGGAATGAGCGTTCCGTACCACTCCGCTTGTGTCCAGAGCGGCCCCCATACCCTCGCAATCTGTGTGTTAAAAAGCTGCTGATAACTCGCAGGAATACGAATAGTTGGCACAAACGGAGAGGTTGTTGAATCTGTAAATTCAAGGAGTGGCGACCCATTCACTTGGTTGATTACAACGACACCGTTTTGTGGAAGACGCTCTGAAAGAACAAGACCAAAATGAAGAACCTGTTCACCATCACCCTCTAGAATCGGAGAGGCCGTCAGGCGACTCGTTAAACCAACTGCAGCTCCATCTCCACCCTCAAAACTGGCTTGACCGACACCGTCATGAAAGAGTCCTGTTGCGAAAGTGGTCGTGTCATTGAGTTGATCATTAAATAAAGAAATCCCCCAGCTACGAGCGGGATCAAGATCATTAATTGGTGAACGTTCCATGAATGCATAGAAATTTGCGCTTGTCCCACCCTCAAGACTAAAAGGCTCTCGATAATGCCCAAGTCGCAGCTCAGGTTGCCCGTTATACTTTCGTGAACCAATAAAAATATCACGTGGTACAACAGTTCCTGAAGCCATATCAATTTCGGCTATGTAACGACTATCTGAGCCAAAATATCCTTGACCACCAACTCGGGCTCGCCGCAGACCAACAACGCTTCCAAGATTACCGAATGTGCTGATATTCGATGCATCTTGGATCGACCAGAGTGCATCGGTATCGATTCGACCACGTAACCGGAACGTGCTTCCATTTCGGAGCTCGTAAATTCTTGGAAATCCTCCTTCCGTTCCGTCTGGATGCGGAATCGTACCGAATGTCGTGAAATCCTCAGCGTGTGCAATCTGGATCAGAAGCAAAAAGCTGTAGAAGCTCCAACTGATGAACTGGAAACAAAGCAGATAACAACGATTTGTCATCGTTCGGAGCCGTACTGGACATTTCTCAAAAATAGCGTTCTCTGGTCTATTTCTCGGCTATCAACTTCCTATTCTCAAGCACACGTGGGCACAAAATACCTTTTGCTGTTTTTGCCTCGCACTCCTCACAGACCAGGGAAAAAGGGCAACATGCAGTGGAGTGAGGACATACGTCGGGTACGTCTCTTTTTCCGCGAAGGTGTCAAATAGCGAATAAAGCACGTCGATTGATCCGAAGCACAAACAGATTATGTGTTTCCACGGAGATTTGATATGCGATACTGCAGTTTCCTGCCATGGTTTTGTCTGATCATGTTGTGCTGGATCTCTGCTGCACCTTTGTCTTTTGGACAATCGTATGGCGTCGACCTCCGCAATACGCTGATGCCAGCCTCCGGGGGCATGGCTGGAACAAGTGTTGCTGCACCACAGGACTGCGTTTCAGCCATCAATGGAAATCCAGCAACCATGACCCAGTTCAAAGGGTCTCACATGACTCTCGGTGGCGGCTGGGCTGAGTCAACATTTGATCTCACACAAAGTGTCGCTGCTCCCGGGATTAACGTAGATCCATTCTCCGACAAAAGCACCGTCCCAGGATCCGTTGTGCCTGCGATCGGCGCAACTCAGGAACTCCAAGGGTTTTCCGTGCCTGTGTTTGTAGGCATTGGTTTCGTAGGTGCTGCTGGAGCCGGCACAAACTTTGTTAATGCGCCTGAGAGTAATGGCTCAGCATCTTATCTGTTGCTGCTTGAGGCTATCCCCTCTGTCGCGATTGAACTCACCGACAATCTCTCAATTGGCGGCTCGATGTTCATTGGTGATGGCTTTTCATCTGGCCCCTTTGTTGGGACAAGCAAGATGACAAATGCCTACTCGCTTCGCGGTGGATGTGGCATCAATTATGCGACAAGCCAGCGATCCTGGATTGGGGCTTATTATCTTTCAACACAAGAATTTCGATTTCATGATCAGGTCATCCCATATCGACCGCTAGGAAACGGAATACCACGAACTGTCAACATCGGACTTCCACAACAAGTTGGTCTCGGATGGGCAAGTGAGCGTTTCATGGACAATCGTCTTCTCCTCGCAGTCGATGCACTGTATTTCGATTGGGAAAGTGCCGCCCTCTTTGGTGATATCTACAATAATTCATGGGCGCTTCAGATGGGTGCGCAGTATTCCAGTAAGAGAAATATAAAACTTCGATGTGGGTACGCCCTAGCGGAAAACCCAATGGACACCAGCCTCATTACATCCATTGATGGTATTGTGCCTGGTGGCACACCTTCTGTTGATTACACACAGGCTCAATTCTCAATCCCAAATGTTCATCGCATTTCTGGTGGAGCAGGAATGGAAATCTACCCACACGTCAATCTCGATGTTTTCGCAGGTGGCATGTTTCCGGCGACACAAACGCTAGGAGCCACACGTGTTGACCTCGTGAGCTATTGGCTCGGCTTTGGACTCACATGGCACTTTGACCCATGCTCAAATCATGGTTGTTCGCGACTGCCATCAACATGTTCGACCATCTAGCCAGATTCAAGAATTGTTTCTATTGTATTCTATGATCATTTCGATTGTTCATTGTTTTCTAAAAGCTGGCTGGACGTGTCTTTCCGGAAGTGGATATTTGAAAGCTCTTCTTTGACTGGTGCAAGTTGCTTGCCCTTTACACGGTCAATGTTCTCCGCCATGTCAAACCAGACTGCGGACATCGCCTTTACACGCTCGGGCTGCTCAGTAGAAAGATCATGA
>CAJQGO010000128.1 GCA_905477565.1 uncultured Planctomycetota bacterium | reverse complement strand
ACATGAATACGCGATCTGTTAGTGGGCCAGGCCCCAATTCATCAGTTAACCTTGCCTTAAAGCGAATCTTGGCCTCCCCAAGGAGTACTTCAGCAACCTGCACACGTATCATCTCGGTGACGTTGCCAAGTGGGTGGACATCAATTTCCGTTTGGCTTCCCTCGTCGATATCGTGCTGAATTTTTTCGAGAACACCTTGTGATTCCAGCGGTGCGAACGCACGATCAATGGCTTTGTTGAACTCCAGTAGTTTTTCCTTTGTTCCGACCGGATTTCGGAAGGCTGTGAATGCCTGTTCTGCCTGCAGTTTCTCTCGCGAAAATTCTGTGACCGATGGGTTCGCTTGCACAGTTTGATCCTCTGCAGCTATTTCTAAATCAGCATTCGGCTGTGCTTGTGCTCGTATCACATCATCGGCTAATCCGATATCTCCGTTCGATGGAGCACCCTCTTTGCTGCTACTTGCTTTCTCTCCCACCTTTGTTTTCGATGAGCCCAATATGTTCGTTTCTAAAGAAGGGAGTGTGTTCTTGTCCTGTGATTCTCCTTGTGTTGAGAAATCGGGTGGCTCAGGAGCAATTGGAAGTTCGGTGGGTTTCACAACAGTCCCTGGAGCCGGTATCGGAAGTCGTTCAAGAACAGCTGCTGTTTCTGGAGCAAACTCAAGCCATGCGGCACGTGAAACACCGGCCAAAGTTTCTGCTGCTGCAATTTCGGCAACCCGATTTTTGAGTCCGTCACGAATACGAACTAACGGCGATCGGTCCTGAATGTAAACGACTCGGACCTGTGATGTTGCCCGTTGCTGTGCCGCACGAGTTCGTGCTAGATCGGGCTTCTCAAATGCAACTCGAGCAACAACACCACGAGGAGCAACAGAGCCAAGTCTAAATGCGAAGGGTTGTGACCATCCTCGAAGAAGAACAAGGAGAAACAAAGCTGCCAGAAGGCAAAGGCCGAGGCGCACGAGGACTTCTGACCGCGAAATAGTTTCGAGGAGTCTGCCCCAGAAACTCTGCGGACCTTCCATTGAGGAGGCTCGACGGATGCGGCGACGAAATGACGACGGGGCAATACTCATCGTAAAATACTGTTAGTTTCTCGTTTTTGGAAAGAGAATTGAAGCACGTAATTATTCCTCGTAAGCATCGACAATGCGTTGAACAAGAGGATGCCGAACGATATCACTGCCTCCAAGGCTAATTTTGCTGCAGCCTGCAACCTTGCTAAGCCGTTCCATTGCATCAATAAGACCACTTTTCCGGTTTGGAGGAAGATCGATTTGCGTGGTATCCCCCGAAATCACCATTTTCGAGCCAACTCCCAAGCGAGTCAAAAACATCTTCATCTGTGCTGCGGTCGTGTTCTGTGCTTCGTCCAGAATGATAAAGGCGTCGTTTAGTGTTCTACCCCGCATATAGGCGAGAGGAATCATTTCGATGACATCTTGCTCAGTCAGCTTTTTCAGTAAGTCAAAGTCCATCATCTCGCGAAGTGCATCAAGTAGTGGTCGTAGGTAAGGATTTATTTTTGCCTGAAGGTCACCCGGTAGAAAGCCGAGACTTTCCCCAGCCTCAACAGCTGGACGCACAAGTACAATTTTTGTGACCTGTTCTTGCCGTAGAGCAGAAACGGCCATGGCGACAGCAAGAAAAGTTTTTCCGCAACCTGCCGGCCCCTCACAAAACACGATATCAGACTGTCGAATAGCACGTACATAATCAGCCTGACCCGATGAACGAGGAACAATATGTCCTCCAGGTCGATGCACTTCAATCGATTCCTGATGCATAAGTTGTTCAGAGATGTTGCTTCCGTTGAGTAACCGGTCAACAATTTGTCCTGTGATAGTGCCGTGATTCTGGAGTGACTGATCTAGCGACTCAAAAATTTCTGTGGCCCTATGAACAGCAGCATCCTCACCCTCGATATGAATCTCTCCATCTCGGGCTGAAATTCCAACGTCGAGAGCGGTACGTATTTTTCGGAGGTGCTGATCACGAGGTCCGAAAAGTTCTAAAAGCCGCTTTGAGTCGACTACTGCAATCGTTGAGCGAGACATCAAAGTCCATCAACCGAGTGGGGGTGATGGCCTCGAGGAATAGGTGCGTCCGCCGCGTGGCAGACTGGCAGGAGACTGAATAGTATCAGCATCTCCTAATATCTTACTCCGGCAGGAGAGACGTTCCCAACAGGACCTGTTTTCATGGCTGAATTTGTTAGAAAAACCCGGAATTAGCCAGGAAGAATTGTGCTCAACCAGATGCATTCACCCACAGAAACCATGCAACTGGTGCAGCAAACAGGAGTGAATCAATGAGGTCGAGTGCGCCCCCCAAGCCACCTAAAGACTTTCCAGAATCTTTTGTTTTGAGTTCTCGCTTGATCAGTGATTCTGCGAGATCGCCTGCCATACCAGACAGTCCAACACATAATCCGAAGGTAATCCATCCACCAAGGGGTTGCACTGGTAACCCATTTTTGAAAATAAGTGAAGACTGCATTATCAACCATGCAGTGAAAAGTGAGCCAATGAGTGAGGCAACGGCACCCTCCCACGTTTTCCCTGGGCTAATTTTTGGCATCAGCGGAATCCGGCCCAAAGCAGAGCCAACGAGATATGCAAAAATATCACCAGCTTTAACAACGGTAATAAGGCTAAGCAATGGAATGATCCCGAAATATTGAGGGTCTGTTTGCTCAGGACCCAAGTTGGCAATAGTGACAAGCCGTAGTCCAACCATGAATGCCATCGGGAGGCCGAGATACGTCAGTACAAAGATACTCGCTGCTAATCGATCAAGATCCTGTTCATCCTTACGAGCGAGCAAAACTTCTTGAATAAAAAGTGATCCAACTGCGACTGCTGTCGCCAGTGCAGCCCAACTGAGAGCAGCTACGGGTGCAGCATCTCCCGTATCAGAAACCATTGCTTGAGTGCCCACGGCAACGGCTAGAAATATTGCAACAACTCCGACACGAAGAATTCCACCTTTGAGCCTGATGCCCCGTTTCATGTAGAGAACAATGAACTCGTTCACACCCCCAACTGCAAGGAGAATTAAAATCGGAAGAAGCCACCAGCCGGGTAAACCACCAAGGAATCCAGTGGAGTCAGCCCAAGTGAGTGCAGTCAGGCAGGTGATCAGCGTGCTCGAAACGATAAGCCGTGAACCAAGCGTTGCGAAGGAAGTTGAATTGCTTTTCATGTTGACGAAAGGCCTCCGAATCGACGTTCGCGCGACTGAAAAGCGGTTATCGCCTGATCGAGATGGACTTCAGTAAAATCGGGCCAGAGGTCTGCAGTGACCCAGAATTCTGCATAGCTCATCTGCCACAATAAAAAATTACTGAGTCGCATCTCGCCAGCCGTTCGTATAAGAAGGTCCGGATCAGGCATTCCGTTTGTTTCAAGGTGATCCTCAATACTTTTCTCATTAATTTCATCTGGCTGTAGGATTCCTTCGGCCACTCGACGTGCAAGTGTTTTGGTGGCTTCAACAATCTCAGCCCGACCTCCGTAGTTGACTGCAAGACAAAGTCGCATGCCGGTATTATTGCGACACATATCAACTGTTTCATCGATGGCTGCGAGTGTTTTGTTTGGTAATCCAGCTCGGTTTCCGATCATGACTGGCCGTATACGTTCACGCATCAGGAGCGATCGTTCTTCAATCATGTACTGCTCGAGAAGGAGCATGAGGAAATCGAGTTCAGCTTTTGGTCGCCGCCAATTTTCACTTGAGAGGCAGTACAGCGTGAGCTGCTTGATGTTTCGCCTTGCAGCATGTTCGGTGGCCTTGCGAACGCTTGTGACGCCCTGCCTATGGCCTTCGATTCGTGGAAGGCTTCGTTTTTCGGCCCAGCGGCCGTTGCCATCCATAATGATTGCAACGTGTTGTGGCAGGGGTCTATCTGTCGGTTCGGCTTTTTGCTGCTCTGCCGTCCGATTGGATTGCTTTGTAGATGGGATGGCAACAGGGTTATTCACACTGTCGCTCGTTCCTGTTGGGTATTTGGAGGGCATGGTGCAGGTTGGTTGTTTCCACTGCGAAAAATGGTCTGCTCTCGGTCTGGTCCAACTGAAACAATTGTCACCGGCCGACCAAGAAGTTCTCCAATACGATCTATATACCGTATAGCATTCAGTGGTAGATCTGCTTCGTTACGAACAGTCGTTAAATCGTTGTTCCATCCGGGAAGAGTCTCATAGATTGGCTCCGCAGCCTTAAGATCATCAATCTGTCCGGGAAACTCATTCACAACTTTTCCGTTTATGCGATAGCCAGTACAAATTCGGAGTTCGTCAAGTTCCGAGAGTACATCGAGCAGCATCACCGCAAGTTCATCAGCACCTGAAAGGCGAGCGGAGTACCGTGTTGCGACTGCATCAAACCAACCACAGCGTCGTGGTCGCTGAGTCACAGTGCCAAATTCTTTACCGCGTTGTTGGAGGTGTTTTCCAATATCGTTGTCTTGTTCAGTTGGAAGAGGTCCACCCCCAACTCGTGTGGAATAAGCTTTTAAGACACCTATAGTTCGGTTAATCCACCGACCTGGAACACCTGATCCACTTGACACTCCAACACCGGACGAGTTGCTACTCGTAACAAACGGGAACGTGCCGTGGTCGATATCAAGCAATGCACCTTGTGCACCTTCGAAGAGAACTGGTTTACCAGTTTCAACGGAATCTAAAAGATAGTTTGTCGTCTCACCGACGTAGTCACGGAGTCGTTCTGCATATTCCTGATATTGTTTAAATATTGTGTCGCTATCAAGTTCGATGGCATCACTGCCAGTTGGCTGGCTTGCTTCAAGGAACCGCTGCTTTACCTTGAGAATATGATCAAAAGTAGACCGGAATTCTTGCCGATAGAGATCTCCGAGTCGGATTGCAAGTGACCGACCGACTTTATCCCTGTAACAGGGCCCAATACCCCTCCCCGTCGTTCCAATGGATTCGCCACCAGAAAGACTGCCATTAA
>CAJQGO010000127.1 GCA_905477565.1 uncultured Planctomycetota bacterium | reverse complement strand
AATCCACACCGAGCCGATATCGCCAGCGTGATCTGATCGAAGTTCACCTTCCAGCCAGTCAGAGAAGTCACGTGCGGACTCTGCCATCAGGTTTTCTCCGCGACCATCATGTAGTTAGCGCGCACATTATCGGTGGTATAAAGATAGCGTCTCAATGGATTCATGCCTACGCCAGTTTTTGAACGCACATCAAGTCCGCCGCTTGCAAGACTCTCTGCGGTTTCTTCCGGAGTCACATAGCGCCGCCATATGTGAGTCCCTCGCGGCAGCCATCGCAGCAGGTACTCAGCTCCTAGGATCGTTGTTAGCCAGGAATACCAAGTGCGGTTGATGGTGGCGACGAACATCAGGCCACCATTTCGGGTTAACGCACACCTCACCGAAAAGTCTCTATGTCGTCTCAGACACCACCCCAATCCGTCGTAAAGAATGGTACTCGTCTCTCGCAGAGTTTACGAACAGTCCACCACCAAGGTGGGCCGCTGAAGCTACTCGCCTGCGGGGTGGAAACAAACGAGTGAATGCAAGTTGCATCTGGAATGATCTACAGAAAAAACCCGATCATCCAATTGCAATTGATGCCATGAAAACACTTCTCCAGCGATCATCATGACAGTCTGTGCGGAATCAAATGTCCGCCTAGCCCATCTTACTCAATACTTGCGGGTCGCTAATCACCGCCAGACTTTGCTATGAATGGCATCGCACCAGATAATATCGCAAGATAATCGGCTGTCACCCTCATTGCCTCATCAAAATAGAAGTCACGTGTCACAACCGGACGTCGTGGCCCCGCATTTTCTTCCTGTTTCTTCTCTTCTTCTTTTTCAGCGGCCTTCCCTTCATTCCACTCTTTCACAAAATCTGATTCTAAAAGTGAAATTGTTTTTTCATTTTTTCTTTCCTCATAGCGAGCGATATCTGTTGCAAGCTCCAGAAACTCTTCATCGCCCGCAACACGCTCAGCTGACCGTTCCCGCAAAACCTTCAACATTGGATCAGTCACGTTATCGGTTGTCGTAAACTCAGCTGCATCAACCCGATCAAACGGAATTGCATGATCCAGATCAGCTTCTCCGACAGGGAGATGGTCCGTTATACTCGGTAATTCAACGTCACTTTTCACGCCCTCCATCTGGGTGCTGAGTCCACCTGGACGGTAAAACTGTTGCATTGTAATTTTCAATGCACCAAGTGAGGGAGCATTTGGCAACCGCTGGAAAAGCTGCCTTCCAAGATCAAGCAGGCTTTGCACAGTTCCCTTTCCGTGCGTGGCTGAATCACCAATAACAAGACCGCGACGATAATCCTGAATCGCTCCGGCGACAATTTCGCTCGCGCTCGCACTAAACTTGTTAACAAGCACAACAAGCGGGCCATCCCAAACCACGCCGGGCTCCAAATCGTCATACTGCTGCACGCGCTGATCCGCGTCTTTAATTTGAACGACTGGACCTGTATCAATAAAAAGCCCCGTTAGAGAAATTGATTCTGGCAAAGAGCCGCCGCCGTTACTGCGAAGATCTAAAACAACGCAGTCAACTCCTTGTTCACGAAACCCTTCAAGCAGCTTCCGGCAGTCACGAGTGCTACTCTTGTAGTCGGCCCGTCCCTGCCGTGCAGCCGCCATATCCATATAAAAACTTGGCAGGTTGATTACGCCGACACGCCAAGGACTACCATCTGGCTTAACTCCTTCTTCAATGATTTCACCACGGGCCGCACTGTCTTGGAGCTCAATTTTAGCCCGAACAATGTCATACACCGTCGGCACTGTCTGGCCGACTGGAATAACCTTGAGACGAACTACTGTCCCTCGCTTGCCTCGGATGAGTTTCACAACGTCATTGAGATTCATATCAACAACGTCGACCAATTCTCCTTCACGACCCTGACCGACACCAACAATACGATCTTTTCTTTTGAGCCGACTATCCTTGTCAGCAGCACCTCCGGGAACAATTTCGGCCACCGTGGTGAAGCCGTCCTCACCTTTCAGGGAAGCTCCTATACCATCGAGTTGAAGCCTCATTGTAATTTCAAAATTCTCTAATGTGCCTGGCGACATGAAACTGGTGTGCGGGTCGAGCGAACTTGTGAGCGAAGATAAATAGGTCTCCAACAGCTCATCTGCGTTCATCTGATGCATTCGCTTTGCAAAACTGGTGTACCGACGCAGCAACTTCTTCCTTGCTTCTTCAGGCCCAACCTTTTCCATCTTCTGAACGAGTAAGTCGTACTTGATTCGCCGCCTCCACTTATCACGGACTTCATCCTGTGTCTTTGCCCACACAGCTATATCACGGTCGATAACAATGGACTCTTTCTGATTAAAATCAAGCTTCGCCTTTAACAGTTCCTCGACTATCGGAATCCGTTCATCAATCCGCTCAAGAAAACGATCATAAACTTCATACGCAAAGCTCACGTCACCCCTGCGCACGAGATCATCGAGGCTTGTTTTTTTCTCCGCAAAACTGTCGACATCCGATTGCAGGAAATAAATTTTGAGTGGATCGAGCGCTGCAAAAAATGTATCGAACCAACGAGACGCAATCTCATCATCTATTGGTTTACGAAGAAAATGTTCTCTTTCAAGATAACTTTTCACGGCCAAAGTAATCTGTCGATCATTCGGGCCCGGCGTCGGAGCTTCACGTTCATCTGCCGACATACGTGCAGGCACCAGCAAGATTCCAATAAGGACTGCACAAAACAGTCTGCTCAAAGCTGACACTCTGCTGGGACGTAATGGCATGGTCCTGATAGCTACTGGTAGGTGGCGATCCACGCAGCAAACTCCTTCCAAAATACACGTAAGCATGTGTATACGAATTCTTGCGACGGGCGTTCTCACGCGAGATCTAACCACCGCACCAAAATACATAACACCATTGTGACGATTTTTTGCTCCTGTGACGAGATGTTTTTTTACGTAACGGTAATGTGAAATTTCGCCTAAAGATCAATTCGCCCCGCAAAGACATCTCAATCCGCGTTCAACGAGCGCATCTGCAACTTCTGGAGCAGCCCCAAGGCGAGACACTTTCACCCACTCCACCGATGGAAATTGGCTTTGCATATTTTCCAGATACTTTTCGACCTGATTCTCCACATGCC
>CAJQGO010000126.1 GCA_905477565.1 uncultured Planctomycetota bacterium | reverse complement strand
GTTTTTGGCGAAGATTTGAGCACCGAAACGCTCGTGCACCTGCTCTGTCGTGCTACCACGAACGGACTGCTGTAGCACTCAGGCGTCAGCAAAACTGCTTAGGATCAAAGAAATATTCTGGCCGCCAAACCCGAAACTATTCGAAAGCACTCGTCTACAGGGCGCCTCACGGGCAACGTTCGGAACGTAGTCTAAATCACAATCCGGATCAGGACTGTCGTAGTTCGTGGTTGGCGGAAGTACACCATCTCGAATGGCTAGAAGAGAAACAATAGCTTCTGTTGCTCCAGCGGCGGCAATCAGATGCCCCATCATGCTTTTTGTACTCGACACGGGAATTTTATACGCCCGCTCTCCGAATACATTTTTAATTGCTAATGACTCAACCCGATCATTGACGCTGGTACTCGTACCATGGGCATTGACGTAGTCAATGTCACCCAAGCCAAGCCCTGCATCTTCTAATGCCATTCGAATACAACTCGATGCGCCCCGCCCTTCGGGATGCGTGTCAGTGATCCGGTAGGCATCTGCCGTCGAGCCATAGCCAACAACCTCACCGTAGATCTCTGCACCGCGTGCCCTCGCGTGCTCAAGTTCTTCCAGCACAACCATTGCTGCACCTTCTCCGAGAACAAACCCGTCACGTTCATTGTCAAATGGTCGTGATGCTTTTGTTGGATCATCATTACGAGTCGACAACGCTGTCAAAAGGTTAAACCCCGTGACGCCAAACGGATGTATCATGCTGTGCGTTCCACCAGAGAGCATCACGTCAGCATCTCCACGACGGACAAGTTCGGTTGCCTCACCAATTGCCTGACTTGAAGCAGCACATGCCGTAAGACAATTCAGGTTCGGACCTTGCGCGTTAAACAATGCTGCCAAATGCCCTGCTGGCATATTTGGCTCCTGTTCTACTTCTGTGAGTGGATGAAGCGTCTCGAGCCCAAGTTTTGTAAATTTGGCGACGTCTAGGGTATCGCCCTCAATAGAGACCATCATCATCTTTGTGAAGGAGTCAAAATCCTGCTGACCTTCGCCACTCCCAAGATAGATACCAAGTCGTTCCGGTGCTGAGGAGAGTCCTTGGGGGAGACCTGCGTTCTTCATCGCTTGTGACGCCGCACCAACAGCAAATTTTGTATGCCGGCCACAGTGCCGCCAACGATCTTCTGTCTGACCTTCATCGCATACAGACCAGTTCTTCACCTCAGCTGCGATTTTGGTTGGAAACCGTGTTGCATCAAACACCGTGGTAGAAGCAACACCAGAACGCCCTTCCTTCAGGTTTCCCCAAAGTTCTTCGACTGTCACGCCCAAAGGCGTCACACATCCCATTCCAGTGATTACAACTCGTCGTCGACCAGCAACCATTACAGCTCCTTCATGCTTTCAGATTCCGGAAAGACGTTCCGGCCTAATGCCAGAACCTGATGGCTACTACAATAGCGACATCAGGCTCGCAGGCCTACCAGTCAGGTCTTGAGAGTGGATTTCCGACCTCATCTTGGCCAATATCGTAGATGTGCATGTGATCGAGCCATTTGAGCAACTCCTCTGGCTCGAACAGTTTGGGAACACCTTCACCAGGCTCAAGATGTGCGAAAAACAATTCTGCTTTGCCCTGGGGCCGCTCCTCACCCTTCTCGTCAACAATAACACTTTCCACACTGGCAAGAGAGCCCGTCGGCTTGAGTTCATCAATTACCGCACGAAAAAGAATAGAGTCGCCCGGAACAGCGTCATATTGAAACTCTGCCTTGGCAACCTTTGCAAGAACAACCCGTCGGTTGAATTCCAAGGCGTCTGCAATAAGCAGACCAGCCGTTTGTGCCATTCCCTCAACGATCAAAGAATTTGGCATCAGGGCAGCACCCGGAAAATGATCATGAAGATGTTCCTCTGCAAGAGAAACGTTCTTCACGGCTGTCGCTTGTTTACCACGAACAAATTCATTGAAACGATCGATCCAGAACCAACGCATAGCGCAGTTTTACTCCGTTTAGCATACAGCGAGACAAACCTAGGCTCAAAAGACTACAAGCATCCCGCGTCGTATTAACCGCCAAGTTTACTCTGAACGTAGCGAACCATGTCCTCGACAGTAAGAATATTTGGGAAATTCTGAACACTCGGGTTCGCTTCAAACTTTGCCAGATCAACAAAGGGCATTCGCTCCTTGAGTGCTGCGATGCCAGCATCATTTAACTTGCCGTCAACGACAAAGTCCGTGCTGGACAAAACATCTTCTGGAAACAGTTCGCTTCTTGGAATCTTGATACTGAAAGCCTTCTCTAAACGGAAGACGATATCAAGGAAATCGATTGACTCTGCGCCAAGATCACCGACCATTGTCGCTTCTGGAGTCACTTCATCATCATCTACCCCCAAAGCATCAACGAGGGCAGCCTGTACTTTTTCAAAAATTTCATCTCGAGACGGCATCGACATCACACCTTTACGTAAGATTGGAAAACTCGTTCGCCATCGTAGGTTGTAATCTCGACCATCTTAGATGGAAAGCCGAGTAATTGAATTCTTCGCTGGTAAAAGCGGCACAATCAGCAGATTCAGCACTTTGAACAGGCAATCTACGCAAAAACGAGCGATTGTAGGCTTCTCCGGATTCCTCCGGGGTCTCGGGCTTTCGCCTTACACAACGCCTGACGGAGAGGTCATTTCCGGTGAGATTCCATAGACCATCTGCCCTGCCCCGGAGGGACCGCGCTTCCCTGGATTCAGAACTGTCCATAATCGACGCATTTCTGAACGTACTCGGACATCCATTGCATCACCATAAGGACGCTTATCGGCAAGGTTGTAGCGTTCAAGCTCTAACCGAGCTGTCAAACTTGTCCTGTCACCGACCATCCCGCTTGCTTTCACTTTTGTACGATGAGAATCCTGAGACAGCACCTCCGCGTGGACAGTAAGCACTTTTCCGGGTTCCACAAAGTCACCGTATTTCACATTGCGGGCAGTTCGCAGGACAACGATGCTATTTGCAAAATCCTCTCCCAGACGAATCGTCCAAGCAGCCGCCTGAGTCATCGCTTCTAACATGAAAACACCGGGAAGAACGGGAAACCTCGGGAAATGGTCCGCGAGATACTCCTCCGACAAAGATACCGCCTTCACTGCGGTAATACTCTTCCCTGGATCTACCTCGACAATTCGATCAAGAAGCGTGAATCGCATAGCCCTACCATTTCCGGAAACTGATCAATATCTCATTTTTGTGACCAAAAAATCTCACCATCTAACTCGGAGAAAGTATAAAGTTTGTTGTGAGAGACACAACGCAGAAACCCCCCGGTGGGCTTAAATCTGACCAGAATTGAACTCCTCCGGACGACAAGACTCGCGCAACCCGTAAGGTCCAGTCAAAAACTCTTTAGCCGGACTCGACGGATCTGCATGACAAAGACCAAAAAGCCAATGCTTTTCATGCTCGGAAACAGCAGACTTTTGGCCCTGCTACAAGTGACCGGTACAACGCTGACTCTGCCATGCTTTGCCTTCATGGCATTTTCGTGATATGTACTGCCGGTAACGTTCCGAAACTGCATTCGAAAAAACTTTTAACCCCTCTTCTCGAATTCTTGCCATGCCTCTTCTACTCACTGTCCGGACTGACTCATCAGACAAAGGATTGCCATGTCGTTCTCTGTCTGTCCAGGGTCTCCTTCCAGAGTTTGTAGCAACACAAAGTCTTGCTGCCATCGAGCAACTACCGATACTTTGTGATAATCAGCCCGCACAACTGAATGACTTTTTTCATGTCGATGGAAATCCGGAAGATGAACAGATTGAGTGTTGTGGTGACTTCTCACGAGTACATTTTCTTGGGGCCGGCATGCAATCAGGAACTATCATCGTCCAGGGGAATCTCGGCCGACATTCAGGAGAGCAGATGACGGGGGGGAAACTTCTCATCAAAGGTTCGGCAGCTGATTGGCTTGCATGTGGAATGCGGGGAGGTGAAATCCGTGTTCTTGGAGATGCAGGAGACAATGCTGTTGGATCCCTGCCTGGCGATCGCCAGGGCATGATTGGCGGCCAAGTGATTATTGATGGCTCTGTGGGCTCGCTTGCTGGCAGCAGAATGCGAAGAGGGCTTCTCGCTATTGGAGGAAACGCTGGCGAAGCAACAGGCTTTGAACTTCTCGCTGGCACGATACTCATTGCTGGACAGCCCGGACCTCATACTGGCCTCGGAATGCGACGAGGTTCAATAGTGCTTCTTGGCACAAAAAGTTTTTGTCATGAGGCCTCAGCGTACATTCCGCCAACTTTTCTCAAAGGTGGCATCTGGCGACCTGCTTTTATGGCACTTTTAGAGAAGCACCTCGTGAACACTGGTTTTCCAGCCGCTCAAAAAACTGCATGGACCGGTCCTTGGCAGCAGTGGCACGGAGACAGCCTGGCTGGATGTCGCGGTGAAATCCTGACACCCGCAAGTGCATAACCTGGAATGGACAGCTTCCTCAGACCGTTATTTTGCCGCCATTTTCTTAAGGCCGCTTCCTCTACATCCTTTTTTTAGCTACCTTACACGGCTTGAGGATGTGATTCTGTCAGCTTTGAGAATCAGTCAACTCGGGTTCATCACCCTGATGTTGTCGGTGTCCCCAAAAAACAAACAAGACTCAATTTACGAAATGCTCCATGCCCACGATCAGCCAACTTGTCCGTAGCCGTCGACGACCGAAACGTCGGTTTTCGAAATCACCCGTGCTCGATAGATGCCCACAAAAACGTGGCGTCTGCCTGCAAGTTCGAACGATGACTCCAAAGAAGCCTAACTCTGCTTTACGGAAAATTGCACGTGTTCGTTTGTCGAACCAGAAAGAAGTTACCGTCTACATCCCCGGCGAAGGCCATAACCTTCAAGAACATTCAATTGTTCTCATCCGTGGTGGTCGTGTTCGTGACCTTCCAGGTGTTCGGTACCATGTGATCCGTGGTGCACTCGATACCCTTGGTGTTCAGGGACGCAAGCAATCTCGAAGTCTCTACGGTGCAAAACGCGACTAGACGACGTATCAATTCACTTAGTTTTTATTTGAGGAAAATCAGTTCATGGGAAGTATCACTGCCAGCCGCACGCAACTTAGGCCGGACCCAAAATTCCAGTCACTACTTGCAAGTAAATTCATCAACTGCTTAATGCTTGATGGCAAGAAGAGTGTGTCGCAGCAAATCTTTTACAAGGCTATGGATGTAGTCGGTGAAAAGATTAATGATGCTGAACCAATCGAGGTTTTCACGCGTGCAGTTGAAAACGTAAAGCCTGCTGTCGAAGTTCGATCGAAACGAGTTGGTGGTGCCGCGTACCAAGTTCCTATGCAGGTCAACAGGAGTCGCCAGCAGTCTTTGGCAATACGCTGGATTTTATTGGCCGTTCGTGAAAAGAAAGGTCGACCGACCTATCAAAAATTAGCTGAAGAAGTCATAGCGGCTTATAAACGTGAAGGTGCTGCGATCACTCGACGAGAAAACGTCCACCGCATGGCAGATGCTAATAAGGCTTTTGCTCACTTTGCCTGGTAGTCCGGCCTTTCAGTCAGTTGCAGAAAGAGTTTGCCGCGCAAACCACTGCCTAGCGAATTTCGACAACTGCTGGAAGCAGCATCAGTGGCTGCCCCGACGCGACCAGACTAAGAAGATGGAACTTGCTGGAGAGTCTGGTAATCAATGCATCATTCATGCTGGATTGACCAAAAAGCTTGAAAAGCTGAACGGCAATGGCGTCTGCAGTTTGTGATTCGAGAGGATTTGGTTGAGGAATTCCACTGACACCCAGAAATTCATCGAATAAGCCACGCGGCTTTGGTAATAACAGTCTTTCCGCAGCTACCGGATCAGGAATCTCCGCAAGCTGACCCGCTCTAAGAACAGCATCTTCGAGCGTTCCGAGAGCATCGACAAGTCCGGCAGCCTGAGCCATCCGACCCGTAAACACCCGCCCTTCAGCAAGTGTGTCGAGGTGCTCCCGATCAAGCTGTCTCCCCTGCGCTACTTTTGATGTGAAGAGACGATAGATGTCTTCCATTGTAGCTCGAAACGCATCTCTTTCACTTACCGTGAACGGCTGCTGTGAAGACAGCCATCCTGCGTTACGACCACGGCTGACAACATCGGTATGAATACCGTATCGATCAAGTGCATCTCCGATTGCAATCTTCCCACCAACCACCCCGATAGAACCTGTCAGTGTTCCAGGAGCTGCCACAATTTCATCTGCTGCTACGGCGATATAGTACCCACCACTCGCAGCGGTGTCAGAAAGGCTAGCAACGATGGGCTTATCACAACGATCGAGTTCTCTCCAAATAAGATCACTGGCAAGTGCTGATCCACCCGGTGAATTGATTCTCATCACAAGGGCAGCTACCGATGTATCTTCTGTTGCCTGTCGGATAGCCTTTGTAATGGTTTCAGAACCAGCGGCACTTCCACCAAACATACCGA
>CAJQGO010000125.1 GCA_905477565.1 uncultured Planctomycetota bacterium | reverse complement strand
GTTGTCTCCGCGATTCTGTCCACCTTTTGATGTCACGTTGCGGGCTTTTGTTTCACTGCGCACAACAACGACACTTGGTGTCGCTTTCTCAGCTGCATTGCGAAATGCCTGAGAAAGTGCATTTGCTGCAGCAACCGGATCCGCCGTTGTTGGTTCGGCGGAAAGAAGCATCGTTGGGCTGAATGATCCCAGAGCCAGTGCCACAATCAAGCAGCTGGGCATGAGAGTCTTGCCACAGTGTTGTAGGTTCTTCAAATCATGCATAGTTTTTAAATGGTTCACGTTGTGTTCCTCCTTTTATGCTCAGACAAGGTCTGTATTTGGATGACTGGCCGAATTCCGTTGCCGGTAGTCGACTTTCTTCTCACTATCATGGGTCCACACCGTTATTCTAGGCGATCTCTACATATAGAGTCACCCCGTGCGGACAGAACACCTCCACAGACTTATACGGAAATTTTGCTGAGAGGGTTCGAAAGATTTTTCAAAAAATAGAATAGGTGAATTATCGATCTAGGAAGGGGTTGTTGGGTGAGGTTTGACAACACAGGGAGTTGGCTTTTACCGTGTAGTCTTGGGAGATCATGAATGTCAGAGAAGCCGGAACCACAAGAAAACACCTCTCCAGAGGGCCTGACCGCCTGTGAAGAGCGGATTGGGTATCGGTTTCAAAACCGGCGGCTACTCGAGGCGGCTGTGACACATGCTTCGGGTGCCTCTCATCGTCTTGCATCGAATGAACGGCTGGAATTCCTCGGTGACTCGATTCTTGGATTCGTTGTCTGTAATCGGCTTTACATCGAGTTTCCTGAACTCCTTGAGGGTGATCTGACAAGAATCAAATCTGCTGTCGTCAGTCGAGAAACTTGTAGCAGAATAAGTATTGAACTTGGACTCGTCGATTTCCTTATTGTTGGGAAAGGCATGGCGGTCAATCGCCCATTACCGAATTCAGTCCTCTCGGACATGTTCGAGTCACTTGTGGCTGCAATCTTTCTTGACGGAGGAATGAAACCTGCTCGGGCTTTTCTCGATACGTGGGTTGGTCCGGAAATTGCAAAAGTAGTGGCTGGAGAAGAAGGATCAAATCATAAATCGTTGCTACAACAACTTGCTCAAGGGGCATACGGTATAGCGCCAACCTACGAGGTAATTGATGAAGTAGGGCCCGATCATAACAAGGAATTTCAGGTGCGGGCCCAGATTGGTCGGCGGCGATACGCCCCTGCCTGGGGCAGGAATAAGAAGGAAGCGGAACAGGGGGCAGCCGAAAAGGCACTTGAGGCTTTGCGAGCTGACGGAGTAATACCAGCCTTTGAGCATGCGTTTCGGCATTTCAGTGAGCCTGAAAGCGACTGAACGGCAGCAACCTGAATAAAACCACGCAACTTCCGTTGAAGTTTATTGGCTCCGGAACCGAACATCTTTTTATTGACCACCGTGCTTTATCGTGCCGTGGGCAATGGCCCGTACCCGCTTGAAGCTTCTGGGGGGTGGTACTCAGGCCCCGGCGCGAATTTGAAAGTCCACCTCGTAAATCGGGGTGGACTTTCGCTTTTCGTAGCTGGCTAAAGGCCGGCGTCCCGGGTAAGCGGTTGGCGATCAAACATAAGTCGGCTGCTGATGGCTATTGCCAAAATACCTGCAGGCATAATGAGCATTTCCCACCCTGGGCCCGTGTTTTGGCCGTCAAGAATCATTTTTTCGGCGAGTGTTCGCACAAACATGATCGCAAGAAGAACGGCAACGACTTCGAGTAATGTTTTTTTCAGTGAACCAATATTTTCAACTTTAAGCCAGCGAGGCGCAGTTCCTACTGCCATTGAGTTTGTCAGGAAGAGTGCGTAGATGCCGTATGCAAAATATAAAAAGGTCAGCCCGGTAAGACCATTGTCAAGTGACTCAAGCAAAAGAAGATTGGCGGCGGGCCGAGGTGCAGCGTCCGGTGACGTCGGTGTAAAAAAATGGTTTAGTAACATATCTTGACCGTTGATCTCAAAATATCGCAGAACTGCCTCAACTGTATTGGCAGCTCCTATGACAAACATCAAAAGAGCACCAACGAGTGACGAGAAAACCGTAACAATACTGAACCAACGAGTCAGGCCAAGGATTTGAGTGATACGAGGCACCATCTTTCTGTGGTGTGAGTGATCGGATTGGACAGTGTCTTTCGTATCCATAAGAAGTAGTTTTATCCAGAGAAAGAAATGTGTCGTATGGTGCTCGAAACAAACACCACATAAATGAATATACCACGCTGGCCTCTTCGTTGTTACTGATGGAAGCAGCAATAGTGCTGTGGTGGTCCCCGCCAGTGAATCAGGAGGTCGAACTGATTCGAGGACCTCTTTGATCAGTTCCGTCTGGCTGGGTATGTTTTTAAGTGTGTTTCCGTTGAGTTGTCGCTTTGGCTTTGAGGCAAAAGAGACAACCGCTTGAGCTATAGCTATTGGTTGGTGGATGCACTGCCTGCTGAAAACGTCTTACTCCTACTTTGCAGGAAAAGGTAACCGCCAAATCAGATTCTCTTGAAAAGTCCTAGAACAATCTGAACGAAAGGAGATTCGTAAAATCGGTTAGCATAAATTGATTATGACGTGACAAGACCCATCATGTACGCTGATCAATGCCTAAGCCCTTTGGAAAACAACCG
>CAJQGO010000124.1 GCA_905477565.1 uncultured Planctomycetota bacterium | reverse complement strand
ACAAATTACCGCCCACTCCTTAAAGGCTGTGCTGAGAGTGGTCTCTGTGTTTTCAGAAGCAGAGTATGTCACTTGCGAATATAGATGCCATCAGCTTTGAGCTGAATAATAGGAAGGGCAAGTTTAGCGTTAAAACTTGCAACACCGCGGATCACTACTTCTTCACCATCTTTGACGCCGAACAAGTCACGTGCATCAATTGGCAGTTCCTTGTTGTCAGTGCCAACAAACTGAACAGCGACCATCGGTGCATTGGCAAGTCGCTTTTTGCAAAATGGACAGTCGTCCGCATTATGGCCAGGCTGGCTGGCATGGTCATCTGGAAGCTGAAGCATTGCAAAAGAAGCCTTCCCTTTCACGAAGGGATCCATCCCTTTTGCTGCGGCGATTCGTCCAGCGATAACCAGTGTCTTAGGCGCCTTCAGAATGGCTGCTTTGGCGGCCGTTGGAGTGACCGCCCCTGCCGGTTCTTTCTGCAGAAGGAGTGATGCTCGGATGTTGTCCACATCAATGCTCGCAGCGAACCCCGTTGAGCAGACCCCGAGTTGAAGTCCAATGACAACAGCGATGCCGGCAGTGGTCCTAGCGATATATGACGAAAAAAATAAGTTCATGAAACTCCTCCTTGAGGTCAATAACGTATTTGGAAATTCAGGTTGTTGTAGTCCGATAAGTGTTGTTTATTCAGCGGTTTTTTCGCCGGCCGCTGCTGCGTCATCGGTCTTCTGAGTCGAAGGTTCCTTCTTTTCGGGCGAGGTGGTGGAAGCCTGGTCGTCCTTCTTTTCAGCGTCCTTTTTGTCAGCGTCCTTTTTGTCAGCGTCCTTCTTGTTTTCTGGTTTTTCTCCGGTTACGGCTTCCTTGGCCTCGAGGAGGAGGCCCTCAAGACTTTTTGTTGCTTTGTTAATGGTGGGGCCAAAGCTGCTGAAGTCCAGTTTTTTGATTTCATCTTCAGCGGCATGGAGGGCGTTATCGATTTCGCCGTAGGCTGCAAAAATAGTATCGGATGCGGCGGTTGCTGCTTCTTTAACCTTTTCATCGATCTTTGCTGCCGCAATCTTTGCATTTAAGTCTTCTATGAGGTGGCCGATTGAGTGGACAAGGTCATCGGCTTTCTCAGTTTCACCACTATTTATTGCTTTTCTTACCTTATTAGTCACGTCCTTGAGCTGTGCGATGGCTGCCTCGACCGTAGCTGGCAACTCGTGGGAGTGATGGTCATGATCATGTTCATCCTCTTTTTTTGTTGCCTCATCATGTGAATGGTCATCATCCATATGACCATGGTCGCCGTCCTTGTGGTCGTCATGAGCAGCTGTTTTCGTTGCGTTGGTAGTCACAGCTTCTGTGTTGTTGCTATCACACCCTATTGTGAAAATGAGAGACCCGATAAGGAGAAGGCTAGTGCTCCAGAGAATGGACACTGTGGATTGATAAAGGGGTGGTGTGCAGCGTGGCATGACGTGGTGTCTCCAGGTGTTGTTAGGGGTGGAAAGTGGTACTAGCACATGGTCAATTCCTTCGCCAGGACGTTTTTCAATGGTAATCCGAAAGCAGTTCTGAAGCTAGCCACTTTCTGGCATCCGGGATTCGGCAGCTACGAGGCAAAGGAGGCTGCGTTCAGAGAGCAGAATCGGACCGCTCGAATCGAATTTTAAGGGCTCAGGTGGCAGAATGTCGCCAAGGGATGAGCGTGTGTCGACGGCGATATGCCAATCCATCTCGATAATGAGCGGTGATGATGGAAAAAGAAAATTTCGTGGTTCTTCTCCAGCATTGCAAAAAAGAAGCACATGCTGTGCTGAGCCATTCAGGCCACCTACGGACGCGTCAGTATCCATGATTTGTTGGTCTGCCGTTGGAGCACCAAAAAAACAGACAAGACTTGAGTCACCTGAGAACCAGTCGACATGGTTGCCGTCGGGTGAGAACCATTCCACGTCGGGTATGGTGCCGAGTGCACTGCTCCCTCCTTGTAGAAACCTGCGACGCCTAAGCGTGGGATTATTGAGTCGCTGGCGAATGAGGGTTTTTGTGAACTCGACAAGATCGGCATTTGTAATTGGCAGGTTCCAGTCAAACCAGGAAATGGAATTATCCTGGCAATAGGCATTGTTGTTTCCCTGTTGAGTTCTGCGACATTCATCACCTGCTACCAGCATCGGAACACCCTGACTTAGGAATAAGGTCGAAAGCATGTTGCGTATTTGCTTAACTCGTATCGCTGCCACGTGCGCATCTTCTGTGGGCCCTTCGATTCCGTAGTTACATGAGTAATTGTTGTTATCACCGTCCTTGTTATTTTCAGTATTTGCTTCGTTGTGTTTCTGGTCATAGCTCACGAGATCATTCAGCGTGAATCCGTCGTGTGATGTAATGAAGTTCACGCTGTGATACGGTTGGCGGTTTTCTCCGCCATAGAGATCACTCGATCCTGCAAGCCGAGTTGCAAGATTGCCAGTCTGGTTGTCATCGCCCCTCCAATATCGTCTGACATCATCACGATAGCGGCCATTCCATTCAGCCCAGCGTGAAGTTGCGAACGTCCCAACCTGATACGCACCAGCAGCATCCCAAGCCTCGGCAATAAGTTTTGTATCGGCGAGCAGAGGATCCTCTGTGATGCTCTCAATAAGTGGTGGGTCCTTATGTAGGATTCCATTCTGGTCCCGTGAGAGAATACTTGCGAGATCAAAGCGAAACCCATCGACGTGAAAAGTATGCACCCAGTAACGCAGGCAGTGGCAAATGAGTTCCCTGACGATGGGATGATTGGCATTGACGGTGTTTCCGCAGCCAGAGAAGTTGCAATAGTTTTCAGAGTCATTCTCGAGCATGTAATAGACGCTGTTTTCGAGTCCCTTCATCGAGAAAGTTGGTCCGTCGCCACTCCCTTCAGCTGTGTGATTCAGGACGACATCAAGAATAACCTCAATATTCGCTGCATGGAGAGCCCGCACCATTTGCTTCAATTCAGATACCTGGGCGCCGGGTTCTGTTGAAGCTGCGTATCCTTGATGTGGTGCGAGGAATGCTATTGGGTCATAGCCCCAATAGTTTTCGAGGTCGCGTTGGTGTCCTGCAAAAGATTCTCTCGGAAATTCATGGACAGGCATGAGTTCAACAGCAGTGACGCCCAGACTCTTCAGGTACGGAATTTTTTCGATTACTCCAAGGTATGTTCCCGGATGGTCCACACCGCTCGAAGGGCTCGCAGTGAATCCTCGAATATGAAGTTCATAGATGATGGTGTCGGCCAGCCCATGGCGAAGATGCCTATCACCCTTCCAATCAAAGTGATCATTTATCACGACGCTTTTCGGTGGACGGATGATGCCATCTTCATGGTGAAGAAAATGACCGGCCAAAGCTTTCGAG
>CAJQGO010000123.1 GCA_905477565.1 uncultured Planctomycetota bacterium | reverse complement strand
GGCAACGCACACCGGAATTTTCAAAGTAGGAGTTTTAGGGTGCCCAGTTTCCAGGAGGATATACCCCGGCTCAGCGGTTTCGCTACATAAATTGTTCGCTGGAGGAGTTCCTGGTGGAATCTGAATTTCAATCCCGATCCGAACAACATCCCCCCCCCCTATCTGGCTAGGAGGGTCGATTTTAACAGTGAGCCCCTCTGGCACAATGTCAACGACACGTGGTTGCACTTTGTTACGAAATTCACCCTTGGCTGTTAGAAAAATCTTTGTGGTCAGGCCAGTTTGATCGGAGACCGTTCCTAGCCTCAGAGCGTTGGAGTTGCGATCCCATTTGCGACCAACAAGCATCAGGTCACCGCTGACGATGCCCTCTATCGGGACGACAGCCGTAATTTTTTCCTCACCGAGAGAAAAAGAAGCCTCGACAGACGTCCGTATCTTTCCCAATGGTAGACCTGACGCAATATCGAGGGATAAAAAGAAACCACCCTTTGCTTCAGGTTCTTCTTGTAATTCATCTTGCGTAAGGGGACGATTCTCTACAACTATTCTGTCAGCAAAAGAATCATCAGCGATTCGGCAGTTGCTGAGACGAGGGAGTTGGTCACTAAAAGTGTAGATTTTCACCTCGGCCTGAGATGCCGCATTGGCAGAAATTCCAGAAACCACGATGCCATTTGGTTCTGCCTTCCATGTTGGAATCACCGTGCCCTCAATCGAAAATGCAATTTCTGGCTGATTTGGGTCGTTTGTAAGTATCGTTGCACGTTGCCGGAACGGCCCCCCTTTACCTTTACCTGTCCATTCTATCCGCACGATAATTTCATCACCTGCTGAAATGGTTCTGCTATTCTTCCCCTCACCCTCGCCCTCGAAGTCACTCACAGTGCATGTGCAACTCGTCGTCCCCTTTGTGATCAGGAGGGGTGCTGTTCCAACATTACGTACAACGAAAGCGTGGCTACCGGTGCCACCGAGGCTTACTCGACCAAAATCGTAGGTGGTCTCGGGTATTTGTGCTACTGGACGCGGACCAGATGAGTTGGCTGAGCGGGACCCGAATGCCCCAGTTCGTAAAGGTGTTGTCGTTGCCCTTAGCAGGGCTGTACCAGAGCCAGTCAAACTACCAAGTATTGCGGCAATGATCGCAACGAACCATGGGTTTGGCAGGGTAATCTTCATGGTGTTAAACAGGGTGTTCCGATTTGATGAGCATGTGAACGCCACATCCCTTTATATACCGCAGAACGGTCTAAATCACGTGTGGCATCAAACATGTTAGTACGAACGACTAATGACGCTTCTTCTATGAACGGATTTCCCCGTGTAAAGGCATTTTCCAGGTTCCTCAGGCCAGTCCATTGGGGTGCAGCGAACGGTAACCTTTAGTGGATCAAGTGCCTCCGCAACAGCAGGATCGTCGGCTACGTGTACGTATGCAAAGCCACCAGCATCTTCCTTTGAATCAAAGAACTCTGACACTTCAGCTTTTTTGTCAATTGTTGATGAGTGGCTTTCACGAAAATCGACTGCTTTTTTTAGCACGTTTGACTGAATTGATTCCAATAGGTCGGCAGCCTTTTTGGGAAAGTCCAGAAGAGGCATCGTGAGTTTTTGTTTTGGTGGCTCGTCGCGACGAGAAATACATACTGTTCCAGCCGCCAGATCACGAGGGCCAATTTCAACTCGAATAGGAATGCCCTGCTTGATATGTTGCCATACCTTGTCACCTCCACGCATGTCACGGTCATCGACCTTGACACGAATGTTTTCATTTCGCCACTGAGATTGTTCTAGCTGCTCCTTAAGGTTGTGACAGCAGTCCAAGACAGCAGATTGATCCTCATCTGAGCGGTAGATTGGAAGCAAGACGATCTGCTCAGGTGCTACGCGAGGGGGCAGGACCAGGCCATCGTCATCTGCATGAGTCATGATAAGACCTCCAATCAGACGAGTTGAGACCCCCCAGGAAGTTGTCCAACAAAAAGCTTCTTTGCTTGTCTTGTCTGTGAAGGTTATGTTTTGTGCCTTGGCGAAATTCTGACCAAGGAAGTGCGAAGTTCCAGCCTGAAGTGCTTTTCCGTCCTGCATCATGGCTTCAATAGAATAGGTTTCAACAGCACCAGGGAATCGTTCGCTAGACGGCTTGGGGCCTTTCCAAACGGGTATTGCCAGATCCCGTTCAGCGAATGTTGCATAGATGTCAAGCATCTGCAGGGTTTCCTGAATTGCTTCTTCTTCTGTTGCATGGGCAGTATGTCCTTCTTGCCATAAAAATTCAGCAGTTCGAAGAAAGACTCGCGGACGCATTTCCCACCGAACAACATTTGCCCATTGATTAATCAGGACAGGCAGATCTCGCCATGACTGAATCCATTTTGCGTACATGGCCCCAATGATTGTTTCGCTTGTTGGTCGGACAACAAGCGGTTCTTCAAGCTTGCCTTTTGGGACGAGACGGCCGTCGGCGTCGAGTTCGAGTCGGTGGTGAGTGACAACGGCGCATTCTTTTGCAAAGCCTTCAACATGCTTTGCTTCTTGTTCCAAATAGGACAAAGGAATGAATAACGGGAAGTAAGCATTCTTGTGCCCGGTCGATTTGAACATGCCATCAAGGATTCCCTGCATCAGTTCCCATATAGCAAATCCATGCGGCTTAATGACCATGCAACCGCGGACGGGGGATGCCTCAGCAAGTTCGCCAGACCGTACGACCTGCTGGTACCATTCCGGGTAATCTTCCTTGCGCGTAGGCGAAATTCCGTGTTTAGGCATTGATAGCTGCAATCTTTTCGGTGAAGAGTGGTCTGAATTCGTTTTAGGGCGTTTTTACATGAGCACCATTGTAGCGAGTTAGTTGGCGGTTGAGATAGTTTGGTAATAGACTAAGGAATTCCATTATTCAGGTATCCGGCACGCACCGGCCTGCCGCCTCCTTACTATTGACTTATATGTCTTCACCACAGTCGCCACGGAATGTCTTTCCACCACCTAGGAGCCGTCGCAAGTGCGTAACAGAACTTGCTCCTCAGGTCACAATCGATCAGGTTTTTCTAGCAACCCGCAAACAGCTCCGACCAAATCGTCACGGGCAGTTGTATCTTCAGGTTGAATTGGCAGATCGCAGTGGAACCATTACTGGACGAATGTGGAATGCCTCAGATGAACATTTTGAAGCATTTTCTGAGGGAGATTATGTTCGCGTTGCCGG
>CAJQGO010000122.1 GCA_905477565.1 uncultured Planctomycetota bacterium | reverse complement strand
CACCGGTTACAGCAACCTTGCCTTTTTCAAAATGATCAGACTCGGTATATGCCGCAGTAATCGCTCGCATCAACGTTGCTGGCCAGGCCCAGTATTGAATTTTAAAATGCGGGTTCAGCGTTCTCGCAAAACGTTCCTCAGCTGCTCGCGCGAGATCTCGTTTGCCATAACTGCCTGGCTCCTGAACAACAGTAAATACTAATCCAACACCACCATTCAGGAGTTCACGGAAAACTCCATTGGGTCGAAAATCTTCCTGCAAACGATCAGGTGTACTGCCACCAGTCAGATGAAAACCTTTGGCTTTCTTGTGTGCGGGCACAACCATCCGTACGGGCACACGGAAATCTTGGCCTGGCCATAACTCACCGACATTGATCGTGACCAACTTTTGTCGTGTCTCAATCTCACCTTCAACACGATGCCAGTCTTGAAGAACCTCGATATCTAGCGTAGATGGATCACAGATGGCATCCATATCGAAAATTTCGGCAACCAGTATGCCAGAAAACATGGTGAGTATTACGACAATGAAAAAACATCGATTCATGCTGGTTGTTATCGAATGGCTCTGCCGGCACAAACTGTGTTCAATTTTTGCTTCCATTTAAACATGCTTTCGGCATCACGTCGCTGTGAAAAACACTGAACCGCTACAAGATGGGACGGGTGGACGTTCGCATTCGAACTCGTTGTACCTCAGATGCCACTCTTCAACAACAAACTATTCAGCCGCTCAGTCAGCCATAGATTGTCATCGGTCCCTTCGCAACAGAAAAACATATGTGTTCTTCATGTAGGTCAAAAAGGCAAGCCTAGAATTTGTCATTCACAGGACGACGTTTACGGCAACTGGCAATGACAACAAAACACAGACATTTCATATGGCAAACTAAAAACTACTAGATATTTTCAAGCTTGCCTGTGGCGTCACCGTGTAAATTATCGGGGACACCAAAACGATCAAGCATGCTTGCATAGAGATTCATGAGTGGTGTTTTGCTCGGATACTGGACATGCCTACCCGGATTTAGTCTGCCATCTCCACCACCAGCAAGGAGGATTGGCAGCCGGTTGTGATCATGTCGGTTGCCATCACCAATACAGCCTCCGTAGACAAGCATGGTTCGATCAAGAATCGATTTATCACCTTCTTGGATCGACTTCAGCCGCTTGAGTAAATACGCCAACTGCTCAGTGTGAAAGCGATTAATTTTTTTGATTTTTTCCTGCTTTTCAGGATCGTTTCGATGATGTGAAAGTGAGTGATGTCCTTCGGGCACTCCAATAAAATCGTAACTACGATTACTTCCTTCATTCGCAAAGACCAGTGTTGAAATCCGAGTGGCATCAACCTGAAACGCCATAACGAGAAGATCAGCAAGTAACCGCAGATGATCCCGATAGCTGTCAGGAATACCCTCCGGCTTTGTCATTTTTTTTGTACTGGTTGATTCATCCTGTGATCTTCTTTGGACCCGCTGCTCAAGCTCCCGAACACTTGTGAGATATTCATCAAGCTTTCGCTTATCTGCCTGCCCAACGACCTGTTGCAACCGTTTTGCATCATCGAGGGCAAAATCCAGAATACTCCGGCTAAACTTCAGCCGATTTGCACGCATTTGTTTTGATTCACCGGCACGTGTGCCTTCAAACAGTCGCTCAAAAATAAGCCGCGGATCTTTTTCTTTCGGAACAGGCTGATTTTCACTCTTCCAAGAAATTGTTGAAGAGTAGGCGCAACTGTATCCTGAATCACAACTCCCACTTGTTTTGCCACCTTCAGCACCTATTTCAAGTGATGCAAATCGTGTCCGCCTCCCTGCGGCTGCAGCAGCAATCTGATCCACTGATACACCGGCTTTGATATCAACACCATTTGTCTTACGCGCCTGGGCACCCGTTAAGAAGGTTGCCATGGCTCTGGCATGATCACCCCCTCCGTCACCATTTGCATTGGCATGATATTGGGCAAGACCACTGAGAATACTAAAGTCGTTCTGTAATTCGCGAAGTGGTTCAAGAGTTGGGGGTAGCTTATATCCACTCCCCTCTTCCTGTGGCGTCCAATCTGACATATGAATGCCGTTGGGTGCATACACAAATGCCATCCGTAGTGGTTCTTTTTTTCGACCATACCCCGTTGCAGCCTGAACAGATGCTGGAGCCATCGCCTCAAGAAGTGGTAATGCAATACTGACCCCAGCACCTCGCAATACGGTTCGTCTTGAAAGTTGGTTTCTCATTGGCTCTCTCCTGATTCGCGCTGTCGAAATGCAGGGCTTTTCACAATTTCTTCAACAATAATTGCAAAACGGTCGTCATCAGCTTGAAGTTGATTCACAATTCGTTCCACTGCACATGCATCGTAGTATTCTAGCCCCCTGCCGAGGGCAAAAGTGAGCATTTTCTCTGAGATACATCGACGGAAATCATCCCGCCGCTCGAGTAAAAGACGACGTAACTCGTGCGGGCCATCAAATGTTTGTCCAGTTGGAAGCTCTCCAGTCGCATCAATCTCTACGGTTCCATCTCGATCTCGCCACGCACCAATCGCATCATAATTTTCCAGACCGAAGCCAAGTGGATCCATCATTTTATGACATGAGGCGCAGGCCGGATCTGCACGGTGTTTCTCCATCTGCTCCCGCAATGATCCTGTGAGTTGCGCTGAATCTCCTTCGGCAAGCTGTGGGACGTTTGGTGGCGGCTCTGGGGGTGGCGCATCAAAAAGATTTTCAAGAATCCATTTTCCACGCTTCACAGGACTCGTCCGGGTCGGATCTGATGTGACTGTCAGGATACTAGCCTGCCCAAGAAGCCCA
>CAJQGO010000121.1 GCA_905477565.1 uncultured Planctomycetota bacterium | reverse complement strand
ATAATGTTGAGCTGAGTGTTCTGCCGCCGAAGAGGCTCTATGGATATGATCCAAAAACAGGCGGCATTGTGATTCTGGAAGATACTGGGGGCTAATGCGAACCAGTCTGGTGGCGTGGCAAAGAAACTAGCCACATAGTCTCCCGTCGCAATTCAAAGACAAAGGAATTGGGATTCTGTCGCGTCCCTTATTTTGCAACGAGCCGCTGCATTTTTTTAAAAGCTGGATTTTCTGCCGTCGCGCACAGTTCGAAGAGGATTGCCTCTGTCGTTGATAGTACGGCACCCGATCCTTCGAGACGACGAAGAGCGACGGCATGGTCATGTTCGTGACGGCTGCCAACTGCGTCGACTGCAATGCAGACACGAAAGCCAAGCCGCAGCATATCGAGCACAGTCTGAGCGACACAGATATGAGTCTCGATGCCACACACTACGAGTGTTTCAACATCTTGGGGAATCTGGTCCAAAAAAGTTGGCGTCCCGCAACAGCTAAAACTAAGTTTCTCAATAGCACTTTGATGCATAATTTTCGTGGCAATCGATGCGACCGTCGGTCCAAGCCCTTTTGGATATTGCTCTGTAAAAAGGACGGGTGTGTTGAAAAGATTGGCAGTTTCAATCAGTCGGCAGCACTCTGTAATAAGGTGCTGTCCTGTAGGAATTGTGGGGATGAGTTTTTCCTGCACGTCAATTACGCAGAGGGCTGTATGTGATGGAGTTAGTCGCATGGTGAAACGGTTCCTCAACGAAGAATTAGTGTGATTGTGTGATGAGCGCCGGTATTGATTCGTAGTGTGCTCCCGTGCCCTTGATGGTCATCCGTCGGCTGGATTCTCCAGTCACTTCGAGCTTGATACTCAGGTGGTCGGCAGGCAGAGCCGAAGCTATTTTTTGTGGCCATTCAACGAATGCCCAGCAACGGTACCCCGAAGGCGCACTAAGGGCAGTGTCCCAGCCTGTCTCAATGAGCTCATCAGGGTCAATCACTCGGTACATGTCAGCATGGACAAGACGAAGGGCATTTGCCGGTGATTCATGGATCGTGATGAGATTGAAGGTAGGGCTTGTCACATGTGCTGGATTAATTGCTACGGCCGCAGCAATTGCCTTTACGAAGGTCGTTTTGCCGGCCCCTAATTCACCTTGAAGAGTCACGAGAGCCGTATGGGGTAGATGTTGTGCCATGCGTGATGCCACATGGTGGAGGTCATCAAGGTTTTGTATTTCACACGTTTCTGTCTTGCTGGACTCGACAGATTTATTGGAAGACATGCTCAAACCCCTTCGGTTCAAGACGCTTTGTTTGCCCGTCTGGTGTCGTGCTGCAAAAATCAAGGCTCTCAGTCACTTTCCCGATAATACGAGGCTGCATAGTGGTCTTCGCAACAAGGGAGCTTGGGTCGTCTTGCACAAGTGCCTGTGCTGCCTCGGCAGGCATCGCAAGAAGGAGTTCGAAGTCCTCGCCGTCTTGCATGGCGTGCTCAAGCGGAGTTATCTGATTCGTATGGGGCACTTCTGAAAGGCTGATTGCATCAGGGTGTATGGGCACCAAATCAAGTTCAATGGTGCCGCCAACATGGCTCGCTGTGAGCATCCGCCCGCAGTCAATAGCAAGACCGTCACTGATGTCGAGTGCAGCGTGGACAGGATACCGAGATGCAATTGCAGTCGCTTCGCGGCAGCGAGGAGTGACATTGAGGTGTCGGCCAAGGAGGCTGCCGCCGAGTGGACCAGTTACAATCAAGAAGTCTCCTGCTTGGGCTGTATCTCTCCGCCAGCATTGTCTCGGCAGAATGCTTCCGATTGCTGTGACACTAATGACGAGAGGGCCATCCCATGCGTTGGTGTCGCCTCCTGCAAGGGTTATGTCAAACGTGTTTACTTCCTCCTGAATCCCTTTGAAAAGTTCTTCAGCAAGCCTCCTTCCACCGTTTTGTGGCAGTGCCACCGAAACAACAATCGCTTCAGGAGTGGCTGCCATCGCGGCGAGATCACTGAGGCTTACAGCGACGGCTTTTCTGCCAACCTGGTGTGCTGAGGCAGGAGGAGGGAAATCGTTGTCGGCACTGGACTTCGAGAAACGGAAATCAACCGATTCAGTGAGCAGGTCTGTAGTGACGACGGTACGTTTGCCTCCCGGGAAACGGAGGACGGCGGCATCATCGCCCGGTAGAACCTCAAGCCTGTGGTCCTTATTAAGTTGTGGCAAGAGCCACTTGAGGAATTGAGTCTCCACACCGGGTCCTTCCGCGTAACACCGAAAAAATGAGGCAATCCCGAGGATCTATCTCAGGATCGTATCAGAGGTGAGATGGCCAAAGAGCGTATCACGGCCGCGGAGAATATAGAACTTTACCGTCTCTAGCTCGTCAGATTCGATCTGATCGAGGATGTAACTCACATTATCAGGCTTGACCGTTTCCCAGATATGCAGTCCCACAAGAATATCCCCCGGTCGGATTCCCTTCTCACTCGCGGGACTTCCGAAGCGTACTTCTTGAACAAGAAGGCCACCACGATACCGCGGTTGCAGTTGTTGCACAGTTGACGGAACAGCAGGCGCGAGCCGGAGTCCGAGTTGTTCCCAGGATCGCTCAGAATCTGTAGCCTCGTGTTTCTTGGCTTTCGCCAGGGCAAGCGACAAATTTTCCTCACCACCTTCTCGTGTGATGGTAACGGCAACGATCTCTCCGGCTTTTCTGCCAAGCAGTGCTCTCTCGATGTCGAGTTGGCTTGTCACGCTTTTTTCACCGACTCGAAGGACGATATCACCGGCTCGCATTCCGATACTTTCTGCAGGGCTTTGGCTATGCACAGATTCAATGACAGCCCCAGTGCCACATGTCCGACACACGAGGCCGTGCCATGTATGATCTATACGCTCAACGGATAGAAGCCCTGTAACAATACGGAGTACGCTATCGACGGGTATGGCGAAGCCAATTCCTTGGGCACCAGCACGGACCGCAACATTAATGCCGATCATTTCTCCGTTAATGTTCAGGAGTGGTCCGCCGGAATTTCCAGGATTGATGCTCGCGTCCGTTTGGATGAGATCTTCGTATCGCTGCGTCGGGCTGACATCGACATTCCGGTGAAGAGCAGAAATAATTCCACGGGTAACGGTGTGTTCGTAGCCAAACGCATTGCCGAGGGCAAGAACCGTCTCACCAATGAGGAGATCGTCAGATGTTCCTAATTGAATAACCGGCAGCGGCTCGACGGTGTTTATTTTTATGACGGCAAGGTCAGTCCTTCGGTCGTGCGATATGAGACGAGCTGCTACTGTGCGACCAGATGCGAGGGTCACCTCAATTTCACGAACTCCGTCAACGACGTGAAAATTGGTAACGGCGTAGCCTCGCGCGTCAATGACAACGCCAGTACCCATCCCGTTGACTCGGCGGTCCTCAGAGTCATCCGAGGAATCGGAGACGTATTTCTCACCATGAATATTAACAACGCTGTCTCGGCATGACTCGATCGCGCGTACAATCGCTGTCCTTCGGATATCTTCAGCAGAGGCTGCGCAATGAAGGGCTGCAAAAGCAAGAAAAGTCGCTATGAGCAGGCGGACCCGCGAATAAAGCATGAGACAGTCCCGGACAAAAGTGGCCACTGGCGGCTACGTGTCCGGCCGCCCTTCTCGTCTTTTGTCGACGATTCCCGCGGATTAGGTTTGGTGCTATCTTTTGGGGCCGTATACCTTGCCAGTGAGTCATCTTTCATGCCCTTGCCGTGCCGTCTAGGGCGAGTTTGCGGGTGGCGGAAAAAAATCAAGGGTTTTGAGGGCGAGATGGTTTCGGTTCGTCCCCTTTTCCAGACTCTTTTGGCAGGAGGAAAGGCAGAAGTTGAAGAACAAGGAAAATGATCAATGTGGTCAGGATCGCGTATGGCCAGATTGCCGCAAGTCGTTCGCCGAAGCTCCACCCAGCGGCACGAGCGACACCGCCAACAAGTGTTGCCAGAAAAAGAATAAAGAGGCCAGCCATAATGATGCCACATCCGAGCGATGCCATTGTGCCGCGGAACGTTCCCAGTTCACTAAATTCTTCTTGATGAAGATCAATACCTCGTCCTTTTTTAACACTCCGAGGAATAGTTTCTGCTAGTTCGATAGTGCGCGCGGCATCAGGCCACGTTGCTGAAGGGATCGACGAGCCTGGATAAGTATCGGGCTCGCCTTTGACCGCCTGAAGCAGATGCTCTAGAAGTACATCAGCGGGTGCAAAAGGAGCCGTCTCCGTAGGGAACGTTGTGAGTGGATCTGGAATTTCTGAATCTGTCTGCTGGGTGACTTTCCATACACCGCATGCTCGTTCAGGAATATCGATACAAAGACGGCCTCGCTCACAGATAAGTTGGATTGTTAAGGTCTGAGTGTGTCCCTTGGCAACCTGCCATCGAACTGAAATTTGATCAGGGCCGCTTAACCCAACAGCGAGATTCGTCCATCCGGCGTCACCTCCACCGAGTGCCATGAGTCGAGATGGATCTCCAATCAGTACACGAATGATGTCAGCATCACGGGCAAAACTTGTAAGCACGCTGTCTTGATCACGGTGAGGTTGCCGACGCTCAAATTGGAGTGATTCGATAGGACCAAGCGGTCCATTCCCAGCGAGCGATTGTTCAACAAGATTTTTGAGTGAATCGATAAGCGGATGTTGTCGTGTCGCCAGTGCCGGGATAACTGTTGCTGATGAGTCAGCGAGAATCATGTCCAACTCATAAGCCCATAACATTGAGAGAGAGGCGGGGTGGCCGATGAGGATAAGACGACCAGCCTGAACAAGTGTTCGTACCTGCTCTGCACGATGTTCGCTCCAGCCATCAACGCCAACAAGGACAGCGCTGCAGAGTTCTTCCTCAAGCAAGCCCTGCCATTGTTCGCGTGGCTGGCGGTCGATACCAGCGAGACTCGGTGGAAGATCCTCCGGCACGTCGTAGGCGGGGCTGATGGTATGGCCTCCCTCTACTGCTGCGACAGCTATCGCTAGAATATGTTCGTCACAGCCAAGGATTCCAATTTTCATCTGAAGCTTAAATTTTTCATTATAGTTACGTTGACGGCAGTATTTTCATTGGTGGTAACCATACTCCAAAAGTTGTAGGAATCACCTAGATAAACTACCTGTGAAATCATATCTTAGACTGTCAGGAAGGGGATGCCGAATGTTGGCTGAAATTATTGCAATTGGTGATGAACTCACCAGCGGCCAACGTCTGGATACCAACAGCCAGTGGCTTTCTCGCGAGCTGGGGCTCCTTGGGAT
>CAJQGO010000120.1 GCA_905477565.1 uncultured Planctomycetota bacterium | reverse complement strand
TATGTAAAACCGGCTGACTGGAACGCACTTATCCGAGACCCAGATGTCATCGTTATCGATGCTCGTAACAATTATGAAACAGAGATTGGAACCTTTACGGGTGCAGTGAATCCAGACTTGGATTCATTTAGTCAATTACCATCGTGGCTTGAGGAAAAGATTGATACAGGTGAGCAGCCACGGGTTGCTATGTTTTGCACTGGTGGCATCAGGTGTGAAAAATCAACAGCATTTCTTAAGCAAGCAGGTGTGAATGAGGTATATCACCTTCAGGGTGGCATTCTGAAATATCTTGAAGAAGTCCCGGAAGATGAAAGCCTTTGGGAAGGTGAATGCTTTGTTTTTGATCAGCGGGTTGCTGTAGGTCACGGTCTTGAGTTGGCAGACTATGAACTCTGTCGTGCATGTCGCTTTCCTCTTAGCCCATCAGACAAGCAATCAAAATATTTCCAAGAGGGCGTGAGTTGTTCACGGTGCCATGAGCAGACGTCCGATGAGCAAAAGGCACGTTTCGCTGAGCGACAAAAACAGTTTGAGTTAGCCAAATCACGTAAAGAAGCCTTCAAGCATTCAAGGTAAATAGTTTACGTAGTGAGTGTCGAGTCGCCAGCCCGCTGAAACATGTTACAGACCTCAATGGTCTGATCAAGCAAAGGAGGAATATCTTCAGGCGAAAGCTCTTTGCCTAATACGTGACACATGATGGTATTTCCAGCCCCTTCGGTGCATAAGCCTCTATGAATTTCGTAATACCGGATGACATCACGATTGAATAGCTTTCGAATAGCCTCCTCATTTTTTCGTGTTCCTTGTAAAAGATAAAATTCTGAAAACAGAGGATAGGAATCGAAGTTAATGTCTTGAGGCATAAGTTTTTTTACTAACGGCATTACGGCAGACAAAAAATTTGTAGCAATTTTATCTGATGTGTTGTGGGGAGTAAGAGAGAACGATGGCAAGTCCAAGTCATTGGATTTGATAATTATGACGGTTTGCGTCGACGTTGACCTGGTTGATTTTGTTGAGGAAGAGTTAGAGCCGTATCTGAACTCCATGATAGTGACTTCAAAGTCCTGAACCCGTCCCCTCATTATGTTCCACACATCCCGAGTACTACCCCGAGAGAAAAGGGGAAGCCGACTGAACTGTTGAAGAAAAACTTCATCATCATCAACACTGGGCGTATATGAAAAGCCAATCGCCTGCGAAAGCGCCTTCATTGCTTTCGCGTGACGTTTGCCAGAAATAATAGCGAAAGAAAAGAAGATAATGATGATGCCGAGTACCGCGATGCCAAGATAGGCTTCCATGCAGGTGCCCCCGTAATACGAAACGGATCGTTGTATTCGATCAAAAAACCAGACAAAATTTAGCAATCAAAAGATGCTTTTTCAATGCCGAACCCTACGATGCCTTAACCTATGAGTAAGTACCAGCCCCGATACACCCATTTTCGAATCCACTAAAATATACAAAAAGCAGATTGGTGGAGTCTCCTCGTTTACAGTGAAATAGCTAAAATCGAGGGGTAAACTAATATGTGGTGACTAGTTGAAAGTCTTTGGGGTGCTCCATGCTAATACCTGACTCTGTTCTGTTTCGACGTTTTTGTTTTTCTTACGCAGTACTTTTTTGTTGGCCATTGTTTACTTCGGCTTCTGGGCTTGCAGATTCGCCGGCGTCATGGCGAGGCCAATCTGTTTCTGAATTCACTCCAGCTGAAAATAAGAATTTTTCATGGCAGATTGTCAATGACGGTGTTATGGGAGGACTGTCGAAAGGCAATGTTGAACACACACCCCACAACATAATGCATTTCTGGGGCACCCTGTCACTCGATAATAATGGTGGCTTTTCAACGGTTCGAAGCCGTGGAGTAGATTTTGATTTGAGCAATGACCTTGGCTTGCTCTTGCGTGTAAAAGGTGATGGAAGAACCTATGAAGCCAGACTTGATTCTACAGCTACTTTTCGGGGGAATACACTTTCATTTCTTGGCAAATTCAAGACTAAGAAAGACAAGTGGATACAAGTCAAGGTTCCCTTTGAAGATTTTGTCGCAAGCTGGAGAGGCCGGCAGTTTCCAGATGAAGTGTTGGATACATCGGCTATTCGACGAGTGTCTGTCTTGTTGGCAGATAAAAAGCCAGGCCCGTTTGATCTTGAGATTGAGTGGATTCGCACGTATGGAAAAGGACAAGGTAAAAAACAAAAGTCTGTAGAAAATGGTGCCCTTCAGCCAAAGCGTCTGATCGCAACGGCAGTTGCTGATGGCAGATTTACGATTCTGAAAAAGGCACTCGATGCAGCAAAGCTCACAGTTTTTTTTCAGTGGGATAATCCACTCACAATATTTGCTCCAACAGATGAGGCGTTTTCAAATCTTCCAGAAGGTCTGCTCGAAGAACTACTCAAACCAGACAACCGTGAGAAGTTAGTCTCCTTACTTGCATACCATGTTGCAGCAGGATCTTTTGATGCAAACCAAGCTCTTGCAGAAAAGAATATCAATATGGTTCGGGGGGGAAGAATCCACGTAACTAGGCATTCGGAAGAAACCCACGTGAACGATGCGATTGTTCTTGAACCTGATATTCAATGCGTTGATGGAATCATTCATGTCATTGACACAGTTTTGATCCCTGAAAAACAGTGAACAGTGTGGTGTGGGCCACTGGTCGAAAAGTGATTTCCTACCAATCACAGTTTCAAAACAAATTTTTAAGACATGGGGAAAGAACGTTGCACCATTAGAGCGCAAAGGAAAACAACACATGAATGATCATGAAATTTTTGTTGCCTCGTTCGACTATCACTACGCACTTAAAAAGCTGAGTCAATTAAATGATCAAGACAAGAATAGAGAAGCATTACT
>CAJQGO010000119.1 GCA_905477565.1 uncultured Planctomycetota bacterium | reverse complement strand
GTGTCCATCCGCCACAGCCGGACCTTGGTTTAAAGGCAGCGTTTGGTGCTGGTATTGATTGGAAGACAAGCACCGGTGAAGACCGGTATCGACGAGCGATTTATACGACGTGGCGGCGGAGTAATCCATATCCCTCAATGGCTACCTTTGATGCACCAAATCGTGAAGTCTGCACGATCCGTCGACCCCGAACAAATACACCACTTCAAGCACTTGTCACACTCAATGATCCTGTTTTTGTTGAAGCTGCGCAGGCACTTGCACGGCGTATGGTGTGTGAGAGCGGGCCACATTCAGCTGAGCAAGCCACTCGAGGATTTCGTCTCGTACTGACAAGATCACCCCGGCCACACGAGGTGGAGCGTTTAGTCAAACTCTATGAAGAGACACGAAGCCATTTTCTTAATGATTCGAGTGCGGCACGGGCAATGGCGACAAAACCGAGAGGGCCATTACCAGAGAAAATATTGAAACAATTTGATGGAGCTATGAACGAAGCTCATGCTTCTCTTGCTGCATGGACGGTCGTAGGAAATGTTATCTTGAACCTTGATGAGACATTTATGTGTCCTTAGGAAGACAGAAATGGATCCAATCGCTGAATACAAACTATTGAGTACCCGTCGTCATCTGCTCGGTAGTATGGCTGGTGGTATCGGTGCAGCAGCCCTCACAGATCTGTTAGGGAGTGGTGCCACTGCAGCATCACCGATACCCTCGGCTTCTGATCCACTTGCCATTCGTCCACCTCACTTTGCACCCCGTGCAAAACGGATGATTGTGATTCATCTTACGGGCTCTCCGCCGCATCTTGATATGTATGACCACAAGCCGCAGTTGGTCAAAAGAGACGGTGAAGAATGTCCAGCTGACACCATTGCAGGCAAGAAGTTTGCCTTCACAAGTGGGACACCAAAATTGCTAGGGACGCGCAGGAAGTGGAAACGCTGTGGTGAGAGTGGCATGGAACTCTCAGATGCGATTCCAAACCTCCACCGTGTGGCAGACAAGCTGTGCCTGGTGAAGAGTATGCACACAGATCAGTTCAACCATGCGCCGGCTGAATTAATGGTCTATACAGGAAGTCCACGCGCTGGCCGCCCGAGCCTTGGGAGCTGGGTGACGTATGGTCTCGGTACAGAAAATGCGAATTTACCTGGCTTTGTAGTTTTGATTTCATCAGGTGTTCAGCCCAATGGTGGGACAAGTAGCTTCGGGTCGGGTTTTCTGCCGAGTGTGTACCAGGGAGTTCAGTGTCGTTCAAAAGGTGACCCGGTGCTTTACGTGTCGAACCCAGATGGCATGGATCGACAGCTGCGTCGAAAAAGTCTTGATGCCTTAAATGATTTGAACCAGATGCAGGCTCAGGAACTCGGTAATCCTGAAACGGTGACTCGAATTGCGCAATATGAATTGGCGTATCGCATGCAATCAAGTGTTCCTGCTGTCATGAATATTTCACAAGAACCAAAGCATATTATCGATGCGTACGGAGCCAAGCCCGGCGAATCAAGCCTGGCCAATAATTGTCTTCTTGCTCGGAGACTGGTTGAAGAAGGCGTACGATTTGTACATTTGTTTGATTGGGGTTGGGACTTTCATGGAACGAACCCACAGCAAGATATTCGGGATGGATTGACGAAAAAAGGTGCAACCTTTGATAAACCAGCCGCGGCTTTGATAGAAGATTTGGAGCAAAGAGGTTTATTAGATGACACACTTGTCCTCTGCACCGGTGAGTTCGGCCGAACACCGTTCCGTGAAGGCCGAACATCAAAAGGTGGAGTGCTTGGTCGTGACCATTATCCAGATTGCTATTCAATTTGGATGGCCGGTGGTGGTGTCAAAGGAGGACTTACCTATGGAGCGAGTGATGATCTTGGCTTCCAGGTCGCTGAGAACCCGGTGCACATTCATGATCTGCAGGCGACTCTTCTCTATCAGCTTGGATTCGACCATACGAAACTGACTCATCGGTTTCAGGGCCGTGATTTCCGCCTTACAGATGTGCATGGCACGGTTGTTCACGACCTGCTGACATAATAAAGCCAGGCTATCGAACTTACTTTCTCAAAAAAGACAGTCACATTGAGAAGTTTGAATACAATAGTTTTGGGTAAATGTGTCTTTATCTGGTCTGAAGATACACGACTACATTCGTAAACCCGAAGTGCATTGATAAGCACAAAAGTTTTTATCGTATGCAACCCAAAGAAGACAACGTTCGAAGTGTGTCATGCATGATCAACATGCCTTGCTCGAACACAAAAAATAGGAGTGTGGATGTCTGCAGTGACAATTGTCTGGTTTCGCCATGATCTTCGGTTGGATGATAATCCAGCATTCCTCGAAGCGACCCGCCGTGGTAGTGTTCTTCCAGTTTTTATCTGGGCCCCTGAGGAAGAAGCTCCATGGGAACCAGGGTCGGCTTCTCGTTGGTGGTTGCATCAATCGCTGAAAAGTCTTTCTGAGAAATTGCAAAAAGCTGGTTGTCCACTTGTGATTCGTCGCGGCCCTACGCTCAAGGCACTGCAGCAGGTTGCTCGAGAGGTTCATGCAACGGATGTTGTCTGGAATCGACGATACGAGCCAGCCGTTGTGAAACGCGACACTGTAATTAAGAAGACTCTTTCGGAAGACGGGTTGCATGCCGAAAGCTTCGGCGGCAGTCTCCTTTACGAACCATCACACATTGCAACGAAGCAAGGGAATCCGTATCAGGTTTTCACACCGTTCTGGCGGGCGCTTCTTGCGCGTGATGAACCAGCTGAGCCAACCACCGCACCTCGAAAAATAAAACCTGTAAGCACGACAGCAAAGTCACTGACATTGAAATCTCTGAATTTACTACCCCAGCCGGACTGGTCGGAAGTGATGACGAAGTCATGGAATCCAGGTGAAGCTGGTGCAAAAAAATTGCTCAAGTCATTTCTCTCACAAGGAATTAATTCGTACGACGATGGGCGAAATCGACCGGATCAGCAAGGGACAAGTAGTCTTTCACCACACCTTCACTTTGGGGAAATTTCACCTCGACGTGTCTGGCACGCGGTCCGAGAGGCAGTAGGTGGAAAGCCAGCAAAGAATATCGTTGGCAGTCCGGAAGTGTATCTCCGAGAACTCGGTTGGCGGGAGTTTGCAAATCATCTTTTGTATCACTTTCCGCATACGCCAGACGAACCTTTGCGGAAGGATTACAAGCGATTTCCTTGGGTGGATGATCCAGTTGGTCTTCGAGCATGGCAGAAAGGACGCACGGGCTTTCCAATTGTTGATGCTGGGATGCAACAATTATGGGCAACAGGGTGGATGCATAATCGCGTCAGAATGATTGTGGCGAGTTTTCTCGTCAAAGATTTACGCATATCGTGGCTGGAAGGTGCCCGTTGGTTTTGGGACACACTTGTTGACGCTGACCTTGCAGCAAACACTCTTGGCTGGCAATGGGCTGCTGGATGTGGGGCTGATGCCGCGCCATATTTTCGGATCTTCAATCCAACGAGCCAACAGCAGAAGTTTGACCCGAATGAAAAATATATTGATCGTTGGGTTGTTCGTGATGACACGTATCCCGAACCAATTGTTGATCATGCCGAGGCACGCAAACAAGCACTCAGTGCATTAAAGCAGGTCACAGGAAAGTAAGTCGCATCGCTGTTCGGTATTGGCACGCAGCAAATTCTCTATGGAGAGAATCAAAATACTCAAGCGTGCCTCACGGACATGCACCATCAGTTGTTTTGTGACGAAAATCCTTGCCTCATCATTATTTTTAAGGTACGACCGTTGGTAGGAATTGGATCATTTCCGATTAGTAATAGGTTTGGTGGGAAATTTTTACCGAGAGTGATGCCAAGATGTTTGGTCCAAAAGAAACACTAGTTAGTTTTGAAGTCCTTGAACCAAAATTACCACTAACCGGTAGCCCGGGAATTTCGCGAGGAGATATCACGGCGACTGAGGTTGTGATGATCAATAAAGATGTTGTTGGTCCATCACCAATAACGTTTGAAAAAGCCGATTTTTTTAATGACAACATTCCTAGTTTTATTGTCGGTCAAGTGGCTCATGGTGTTGTTGAGAAGTATGACAACGCGTCAGATTCTTGGAAAAATATTTCAGCTGTTCCAACAACATCAAATCCACGTGAATTGCTAAAATTACTGAGCTTACGAATTATTCAAGCTGATGATCAGATTCGTTGGCGATCTGAGAGTTTTCAGGATATGCGAGAGGCATTCACAGTTATTGGATGGGACAATGGGAATTCAGTCGTCAAAGAAGCACCTAACTATTCGGGAACGAATAATACGGAGTGGCCAAATTATGTTCCCAATCAAGAACTTGGATTTGGACAGCTCAATAATCTGGTTGTTGAATTAGCAGATAGTACGACGGACTTTGGAAGTGATTTTGATCTTGCATGGCTTTCATCCCTGCCATCTGGTCCAAAGGTTGAGCCCACACATTTCTACCCGGTAACAGAGATCAATGGGCAGATTCTACCCCCTGAAATTGAAATGAAGCCTCTCCAGAATGTTATCGATCTGGTGCCACCTGGCTATATCGATTCCTTTGGACGAGAAGTCATTATTCACAGAGGTATTCGAGAAGCTGAAACACGAGTAGGTATTCATATTCATGAATACGGTGGATATACGCTCGTTCTCTCAGGCACTATTACAGACTATGTTCAAGGAAGGGATCCCGAGACGCATGGGCCCGGAGACTGGTACTATATGCCACCAGATACTCCCATGTCGGCGGCAAATTTAGGGACCGAAGACGCTGAGTTGATCGATATTTTTCTTGTACCACCTGGCCAACCGTCGATAACCATTATTGAACCGGGTTGGCCATCTGATGAAGCGGACGGTACGTCGGATGGGCCATAAATTTGGATACACTCAATACCGTCTGATAGCTAACGACTTTTTTCTTCAGTGAATCAGCTATCTTCAGTGCGCAGTCCTCTCGGAAGTTTTCATGCGCGCGGTACTATATTTTGAGAAAAGTACTAAATACATTTGTCGCGTGTGATAAGTTTTTCATTCCTCCTGGCCTTGAAGATGATTGGGACAGAACAGAATGACTAAGTATCCAAACTGCGGAGTGAAGCAAGCCACAAGAATACGTGATACAGTCTGGAATTTTATGATGGTAGGTAATCGCTGTGTGATACGAGTATGCAGTGTTATTGGACTATTCCTTATTGGATGTAAACCGGTAGGAAGCCCTCCTCATCAAACAGCGGATGCAGTTCGTGGCGTAAAAGTTGAATTGAAAGTTGCAACCTGCCAACCGACTAACCTACCTGGTCTCGGTGATGCTATTCTCGGTGTTGCAGATCGCGTGTACGAAATGACAGCTGGACGTGTCGAGTTGGACGTCCAGGAGCCAGGTGCGATCGTGCCAGCACTTGAAGTTCTTGATGCAGTCTCAAGCGGTACAGTCGAAGGAGGATTTGGTCCGGCTGGCTTCTGGGCCGGAAAAATGCCCGCAGCACCACTGTTTAGTTCTGTGCCGTTTGGGCCCGAAGCAGGGGAATATATCGCCTGGATGTATCATGGCGGCGGACTTGAACTTGAGCAGCGAATGTATTCCGAGGCTGGTTTTCAAGTTGTGTCCTTGCCGTGTGCGTTGCTAGCAGCTGAAACAAGTGGCTGGTTCAGGAAGCCCGTTGATACGGCAGAAGATCTTCACGGATTGAAGATGCGGTTTTATGGGCTTGGCGGACAAGTTATGCAAGAACTCGGTGTGGCCGTTACTGTTATGCCGGGAGGAGAAATTTATCAGGCGCTTGAAAAAAATGTTCTTGATGCAACAGAATTTTCGATGCCAGCAATAGATGAAAAGCTCGGATTTTCTCGTGTTGCAAACTACAACTACTATCCCGGCTGGCATCAACAGGCAACCCTTCTCGAATTAATGATTAACAAAAATATTTGGGACTCGTTATCACAAGTCGATCAATCGATTATTACAAACGCCTGTCAAGCAGCAATGCTTGATAGCTTTGCAAAATCAGAGGCGATTCAGGCAGATGCAATTCGTCGAAATGTTGATGAAAGAGGTGTTGAGAATCGCATATGGTCTCAGGAGATGCTCGACCTCTATGAGGAGACATGGCATGTTGTTGCAGCTCGTGAGGCATCCCGAGATTCCTTTTTCAAAGAGGTCTGGGAGAATTTACAGTCTTTTCGTAGCCATTACCGAGAATGGGGTGGCCGCGCGTTCCTTCCCCGCAAAAGCACTTTGTCTCATTAAGTAGATGAAGAGGGTGACAGGCCGTCGGGAGGGTCAGATATGAAAATCGAAGAGATACCCGACGAACAGGTTCTGTATGGTGAATGCTGCGGTGAACCCAAAAGTTTTCTCTTAAGAGCATTGCGTGGTGTAGTTGGTTCAGCTGCTCTTTTATTTCCATTGCTGACCATCGCAATCCTGATTCACGTTGTCTTGCGTTATGTATGTGGAATTAATTTTGTGTGGCTTGAAGAGTTGCACTGGCAGCTCTATGCCTATCTCGCAACCTTTGGTGTCGTCTTTTCATTTATCAGAAATGATCATGTTCGATTAGATCTGTTCCATCATCGCTTCACTAAAAAAGATCAATCGATCATCGAAACGGCTGGCCTGCTCTTTTTCGTCATTCCGTTTTCTACACTTCTTGCGTGGTATGGATTTCAGGCTGTGGGCCAATCATTCTCTATTGGTGAACATTCAGTGAATGAACAGGGTCTCCCATTCACATTCGTTGTGAAATTGGCGTTACCACTTTCTTTTACACTCATGCTGATTGTGGCCCTCGTGCGCCTTCTGGAGTTTGCGTCGGCGGCTCGGCAGGCTCCCGTTTCCTCGATGAGTCAAAGGAGTTTGAATCAGTGGGGGAAATTAAAGCTCGGAGTGAGTGTAGCCATAGTCTGCGCTGTCATTGGGCTTGCATGGCGTGTTGGGAATATCGACCCACGCTATGCCTTGGTTGTATTGATGTTTGTTAGTTTTATTGGACTGTTGTTTACCGGTTATCCAATTGCATTTGTGTTGGGCGGTGTCGCTGTTGCATTCATTTTTGTCGGCTATGCAGCCGACTATTTTGGGTACACGCTTACTCTGGATCATGCAGGTACAAAGCTCTATCTTGGCAGTGCTGCAGGATTTGTGAATCGCATATACGGAGGGCTTCTTAGAAAACCAGAGCTTGTTGCATTACCCATGTTCATCTTTATGGGTCTTCTTCTCGATCGCAGTGGGATAGCTGAGCGGATGATGACAGCTATGCAACAAATTTTTGGTCAGATTCGTGGCGGTTTGGCAATCTGTGTGGTGCTCATCGGTATCTTGCTTGCTGCAAGTACTGGCATTATTGGTGCGTCTGTCGTGTTGCTTGGGCTCATTGGGCTGCCAGTCATGCTCCAACAGGGGTATACACGGTCGCTTGCAACTGGCACTGTGTGTTCTGCGGGTACGCTAGGCATTCTTATGCCTCCGAGTATCATGCTTGTGATCATGGCAGATCAGGCATCAGTTCCTGTTGGTGATCTATTTATGGGGGCAGTTTTTCCAAGCGCCATGCTTGCTGGCCTGTATGTTGCCTACTTGTTCTGTGTAGGCCATATCCAACCAGAATATGTTCCACGTGGCAGTCAGCAATCAATTTCTATGAAGATAGTTCGTGACGCCATATGTGCGATTCTCCCCGTACTGGCACTTATCGTAGTAGTGCTTGGTTCAATCTTTGCGGGCATAGCGACAGTCACAGAAGCCAGCGGTCTGGGAGCAGTTGGGGCAAGTCTCTTGGCGATCGTACATTGGTTGCAAACAGATAAACGACAGCATGGAAAATTTGACTATGCTGCAATTCTTCGGGAAGGATGGCAATCCTGTACCGATGCCTTTGCATTAACAGGCTCTATCGTCGGTATTCTTTTTGGTGCCACCTGCTTTGCATTCATTCTGCGTGACCTAGGCGGTGATAAGCTCATTCAATATGGACTGGAAAGCCTCCCGTTTGGTCCATTTGGCGTCATTGCAATTGTCTTGAGCATCATCTTTTTCCTGGGTTTCTTTCTCGATTGGATTGAAATCACAATCATCGTGCTACCGCTTATTTTGGCAACCATTGGCACATTCGATTTTCAATTTGTTGATCCAGCCTTGTATGAACGGCAAGAAAGCTTTTTGGCTGCACGAACACAGGCAAATACTCTTTGGTTCTGTGTTCTGATGGCTGTCTGCCTTCAAACTTCGTTTCTCACGCCGCCCGTCGGATTTGCGATTTTCTATCTCAAGAGTGTTGCGCCGCAGGAAGTCAAACTGATTGATATTTATAAGGGTGTCATTCCGTTTGTCATCATTCAGCTCCTTGGACTGGTTCTTGTTTTTTTCTTTGGAGAATATCTCGTCTTGTGGTTACCGCAATACATTTATGGAAAGTAGACAGATGCTGTGAGCTAGGTTTCGTATTGAGAAGAAACTGCAAGTTCTTTCGTTAGCTTCTGTTCAATAAAGAAGGAACCTGCCGCGATGACAAAACACCAGGCAGAAAAACCAATGCATTGCGTGGTAAAGTCGACACCCCAGTCAATGAGAATCCCAGTCAACCCTGGACCAATTGCTGTGGAAAACACCATGACGGTAGTTGTGAGCGAGCGTATCGAGCCAAGATGTTGAGTTCCGTAGAGTGCAGGCAATACGGCACCCCAAAGCGCGCTGGACATACCCATTGTAAGACCCATTGAACCGAGGGCGAGATACCATGCTGTGATGCTTGTCGCCTGACTGATCAATGCCATGCCAAACCCAATCGGTAGCAATAGAAAAGGAATGAGCCGATGCCCTCCAAATCGATCGACTGCCCAACCAGCCCAGAATGATGCCATAACGCCTGACAGCGCGAAGCAGGAGAATGCGGGTGCCATCGCAACGAGTTTCCACCCTTTCAACTCTGCGAGATGTGTCTGATTGAAGAATAATACGGTGCCCATCAGTCCCGGCGTAAGAAGTGTTGGCAACAACGCCGGGAGAAGCCAGTGACGCATGGCGTCGTGACGTGCCCAGTGCCGTCCATGAAGCCCAGAAAGCACATGGTGTTCAGTGAACTGCGTTGGCACGCGATCTGTTCGGAGTAGTACTGTCACAGTTGGCACAAAAATAAGAAACAAAAAGATAGCAACACATATCCATAACACCTGCCAACCAAAGTTTTCAATAATGATGACTGCGGGAGCTGCAAGCAAGATTTCACTCGCGGGATATCCAAGATTCGCAAGCGCAACCGCACGGCCCCGATGATTCACAAACCATCTTCCGAGTGTAGTCATCGCGATGTGCCCAAACATTCCCTGACCGCAGAATCTGAGCAGAAACAATGAGCAACCTAATACCCAAACCGATTGGCCGACTGCCATGCCTACAGCAGCGAGACCAAATAAACAGGCTGTTATCAATGTGACAAAACGTGGTGGCACTCGATCAACAACAGACCCTTGCCAGAACATGATCACGGCTGAGGCAAGAGTCGCCAGCGTATAAATGCCCCCCCACGCTCCATCAGAGAGAGCAAACTTCTCTTTGATTGATGAGGAACATAAGGAAATAAACCATGTTTGCCCACCAGTGGATGCAAAGGTAAGAAGAAATCCGACAGAAAGCCAACGAATATTGTTCAGTAAGAAACGAATCATAGAAACCTTACGTTGTAGTACAGATATCCGAACACCTTCTGATGTCGAATACAATGGGCAGGCATAATTCAGGTTTTACCGACACTGCCTGATTCTTTGACAGACCATCAAGTGACAGCAAGGCAATAATCGCCAAAAAAGAAATGCCGTAGATGACAAGCATTGAAATGTGAAGTGCTGGCAATTCCTTTCAATCTCCTGCATTTCTCTTCATTGGTTGAAGTTGAAGAGTATCTGTACCTACAGCATCATGTGTTGTCGCATGACACAGACTCATTCAACAACACTAGGAGAGAAGTGTTCCCGGATAGGTGATCGGAAGGAACTGCAGAGTTCTAGTAGCTGAATTAAAAAGTCGAGCTTGCTAAGCAAGAATCTCTTTCACAACCTGGCCATGAACATCAGTGAGGCGATATCGACGACCTTGGAATTTATATATAAGTCGCTCATGATCAATACCAAGAACGTGGAGAAGTGTTGCATGAAAATCATGTATGTGGACACCCTCTTCTTGAATGTTGTATCCATAATCACATGTTTTGCCGTAACTAATGCCGGGCCGAATGCCACCGCCGGCCATCCACGATGTGAAGCAACGGGGGTGGTGGTCACGGCCAAAGTCGGCACCGGGCTTATACAACCCTTGGCAGTAGTTGGTTCGGCCGAACTCGCCGCCCCAGATCACAAGTGTATCATCGAGCATGCCGCGGTCAGCAAGATCTTGGACAAGTGCTGCAGTTGGCTGATCAGTTTCTTTGCACTGCTTCTTCAAACCACGTTTCAGTCCACCGTGATGATCCCATCCCTGATGATACAGTTGAATAAATCGTACACCTCGTTCCGCGAGTCTTCGTGCAAGAAGACAATTTGCTGCAAAACTTCCAGCATCTGTTGCGTCAGGTCCATAGCGCTCAAGAACGTGTTTCGGTTCGTTACTTAAATCAGTAACATCTGGAACACTGGCCTGCATTCGGTAGGCCATTTCATAGTGGGCAATTCGTTCTGTGATTTCATTATCAGGCGTTTCACTGAATTGATGCTCATGTAAGCGCCGTAGACCGTCAAGCATAAGTCGGCGACTGTCTGAAGAGACTCCTGGTGGGTTATTTATGTAGAGTACAGGGTCACTTCCGGAGCGAAAGCGTACCGCTTGATGTCGTGATGGAAGGAAACCCGATCCCCAAAGATGGCTTTGTAAGGGCTGGCCGCCCTTGTTCTTAGTAAGCAAAACAACAAACGCTGGAAGTTCGTCAGTTATGCTCCCAAGCCCGTAGTCGAGCCATGCACCAATACTTGGCCGACCAGGGAGCTGTGATCCACTTTGCATGAAACAAACACCAGGGCCGTGATTAATACTTTCTGTATGCATGGCTTTGACGAAACACAGCCGATCAGCAATTGCACCGGTGTACGGTAACAGTTCACTAAGCGTTGCTTCGCTTTGACCATGCTTTGAAAATTTGAAGGGTGAACCAACCAGTGGAATTGAACTTTGGTTTCCGCTCATACCAGTCAGTCGCTGTCCATCCCGTACACTCTCAGGAAGTTGCTCGCCTGTGTGTTTGACAAGAGCTGGCTTCTCATCAAATAAATCAAGTTGAGAAGGCCCGCCGGACTGGAAAAGATAAATGACACGTTTTGCTTTGGGGGCATGATGCAGATGCTGTAAAACGCCATTTCCGCTGTTGGCTTGCACCTCCTTGAAGAGTAAGTCATTGAGTGCAATACCACCCAGACCCATCCCAAATGTGTTGAGCCAGCTTCTTCGGTTGATTCTACAGTCAGGAATATGGAGTTGATCACTCACCGTTTCACCACACTTTCATCGTGTGCATATAAGCCAGCCAGAACTGCAGAGAGAGCAGCTACATCGATCTCACTAAGATTTTCATTGATTACTTTTTTCCCAACGGCAATGAGTTTTTTTGCATCTTGTGGATGCGATTCATACCAGGAGCGTTGGTCTTCTACCATCTCGACAAGTATTTTTTGTTCATCTTTGTCGGGATGTCGGCTTGTCAGAAGAAAAAATGCATGCTCAATTGCCGCGGATGAATCATTCGAATACGTATGCAAAAGATGCTCAGCAAGCACGCGGGATGCCTCAACAAACTGTGTGCCATTGAGTAAAACAAGAGCGTGAAGTGGTGTGTTTGTCGTATCGCGTTTTGCTGTACAGACGACCCTATTCGGAAGGTCAAAAGCCTCAAGCACTGGAGCTGGGCCACTTCTTCGCCAATAGGTGTAAATGCTTCGGCGATACAGTGATGTTCCAGAGCCAATTTTTTCGGGCTTAAATGATTCTGCAATATCGTATGGCCTCACCGGGGGCCCGCCACGTGTTTCATCTAAGAGACCGCTTACTGAAAGTGCGGCGTCACGAATCATTTCAGCTGAAAGTCGGTGCCGCGGGCCTCGTGCGAGCCAATTATTTGCAGGATCATTCACCATTGTTTTCCCATCAGCCAGACTTCGTTGTTGATATGTGTCTGAAGTCATGATGAATCTCAACAGTGATTTGACATCCCATGAAAACCCACCCTGATTCTTTGGATGAGAAAACTTCCATGCGAGAAGGTCAAGAAGTTCGGGATATTCAGGCTGTACCGCCTGACTTCCAAAGTCTTCGGCACTGCGCACAAGCCCCTCACCAAAAAGTGCCTGCCAAAACCGGTTGACGGTAACCCGAGCAAGTAGAGGATGGTCAGGGTCAACAAGCCATTGGGCTAAACCAAGACGATTACGAGGCAGCTCAGAAGAAAATGAAGGAAGAAACGCAGGAGTAGTTGCCTGGACAGGTTCAGCTCGTTTGTCGTACTCGCCTCGAGTCAGAATATAGGCTTGCTTGGGGTGCGGACTTTCGCGCATCACCATAATTTCGGCACTCTTTTCAATGAGTTTGTTGCGGGCCTCATAGAGATTTCTCAACTGCTTGTGATGCGCAACAACAGATTTATCAATATTTGTTAGATAATCGCTCACAGCATGGAAGTCAGTCTTTGATTGGAGAGCCTTCGCTAACACGCCAGGTTCATAGCATTCCTGAATTTCCAATGCCGAGAGTGCCCGATCAAAGACGCGGAATTCATCGACCGAACCATTCTTGAATCCATGGTCGCGCATTCGTTCCCCAATGGTTATTGTATCTCCACCACCACCTAAAATAGTACGAGTGAGAGTGTCCTGAATCACAGTTGTCTTTGCTTTCTGGCCATCGAGAGAAATAGTTAATCCGCCTGCCAACCCTGTTCCATCGCTGCATACAACAATATGTACCCAGCGATTGATAGGTATTTTTCCCCTCGTACGAATGCTTGCAGCGTCACCCGGCCAGAAATGAATCAGTGACCAACGTAGATGACCTTGGTCAACAATAAGCTCATACCCACGACTTCCCGCATCAGTCCATGCTTTTGAACGATGAAAGACAACGGCCCGGTCAAAAGATGTGGGGAGTTTGACCCAGCATGATATGGAAAATGGATCACTGCGACTGAAATTGCCAACTGGAGTTGTGACAGGATGATCACCAGTCAATGTAATGGCCTGTCCAATGCGGCCAGCCACGAGCGTGTTGTCTGGTGGTGATGTTGCGGAGAGTTTCTGTTGATGCCCACTTGTTGGAGAGTCTTTTTTCTCATCGGACTCCTGGATTATCGAGTCGGTTTTTTCTTCGCTTTCTTTTTTATCTAGCAAAGATTGGAAGTGACCATTTTCTAAACGTGAGTCAAACGAGTAGTGAGCGATTTCTCCACGTAGTGTGTCATTGTTGAAATTGTATTCACCCGATGGTGGAGTATCACTGGACAGCCAAAGACGTATTTTTTTTTGTGTTTCTTTCTTGATCTGTGCAAGAGTGTGTTGCTTCTCATTAATTTCTTGAGTCACACGGTCGATTTGTTCTTGAAGCTTGCCATCAGTCAGTTGCAGTTTTGGTGTTGGTGTAGCTTTTGTGAAGAAAGAGTGAAGACCAGCCTCATCGATATCGTCAAAGAAAGCAAAGAGAGAGTAAAAATCTTTTTGAGATAATGGATCAAACTTATGATCATGGCATCTGCAGCATTCAAGCGTGAGTCCTAGAAATGCCGTTCCAAAGGTGGTCACTCTGTCATTTACATAGCGAACTCGATATTCCTCTGGAACTGATCCACCCTCATTCTCTTGCTGATGCAACCTGTTAAAAGCTGTCGCTAAAATCTGTTGATTGGATGCATTCGGTAGAAGGTCACCTGCTAGTTGCCAGAGTACAAAACGATCCCATGACATGTTTTCGTTAAAGGACTCGACAACCCAATCCCGCCAAGGCCACATAGTTGGTCGTGGTTTATCTGTTTGAAAGCCATAGCTGTCTGAGTAGCGGGCAATGTCTAACCAATCAGATGCCATTCTTTCGCCATAACGAGGGCTCTGAAGGAGTCGGTCAAGTAACTGGGGATACGCATCTGGTGAAGAATTTGTTTGAAAAGATTCAACTTCTGTTGGCGTAGGTGGAAGTCCAGTGAGATCAAAAGTTGCGCGTCGTATGAGCGTTGCACGGTTCGCTTTTTGCTGAAGCTGGAGGCCACGTTCATTGAGGTGGCGTGAAATAATGCCATCAATTGGATGGATATCTGCAGGAATCAGTTTTGGCTTTACCGGAGGAACAAACGCCCAGTGGGGTTCATAAATAGCCCCATCAGCTATCCATTGCTTCAGAAGGCCGACATCACTCGATGAAAGTCGGCCAAGCTTAGCCGATGGCGGTGGCATGACAAGATCTGCATCCTGAGATGTGGTGCGGGCGATGACTTCGCTTTGCCCAACCTTGTGAGGGACGATTGCATGTATACCGCTATCAAGTAAAGCAGTTGCCCCAACTGATTGATCAAGTCGAAGGCCGGCCTCACGATTGGTTTCATCCGGACCATGACATGCGAAACAATGCTCTGAGAGTATCGGTCGAATGTGCTGGTTGAATGTGATTGCTTTGTGCGTGGGACTTCTTTCCTGAGCGGGCATGCTGTCTGCATAGGTGCATGCCAAAAGCAGAGAAAGTGTTATGACGATCTGGTGAGAACAGTGTACAGAAAGAATTTGGAACCAGATTTTATCCTGATGTTTATTGTGCCCTTTATATAGAGTTGTCAGAAAATAGTTGGGAACCATATTCGAATCCCTTGGGATCACGTTTTAGTTGGTCCCCGCATCGCCGATTAATGATTATAAAATCAGATAATCGCGGACTTCAAAAGTCGATCAGCGGGCTGCTCGTGTGAATAATTCAGTGCTACCGTACCTTGAATGTATCGCTTAGCAACTATTTTGTCTTACAGAAAACCTGTTTTTTTAATACGAGTGTCAGGTTGACAAAAAATAGCCTTCTTCACGAATCTAAATTGGCAAGTGGGTACACTGGCGACCGAAGAGGTACTTTTTGTGGTGAAGAATGAAAGATAGATCGGCATGAAATCCAATAACGCCTTACGTCGCATCTCATTGTTTTGTGCATACGCGGCTTTTATGTGTGTATTTTTTCAGTCAAATTTTGCATGCGGCCAAACTGAGACACGTGGAACAGGAAACTTTGAGTCGTGGGACGTCAACAAAGACGGTGTATTAACACGAGAAGAAGTTCCTCCTGGTCCCCGGAAAATATTTGACCGTATTGATGCAAACGGAGATGGAAAAGTGACGTTGGAAGAGCACCGTGCAGGCGGTCGCCAACCAAAAGAGCCGCCTCGTCGTGCAGAAGGTAGGAACATAAACATCCGTCTGTTTACCATTCGGCAGTCATGGTCACAGGAGCCGAATGGATTTAAAAGGGAGTACGTTGTGCGATTCCCAAAGAATGATTTGCGGTCATACCCAATCACAATACTGTTCCATGGAAATGGCGGTTCTGCAGAACCTATGATTCGTAATTGGGACAAAACACTACCAGATCATATTCTTGTTTCAGCACAGGGATATCAGAAGAGTTGGAATGTTACAAAAGAGCGATCAAAGGCCCCGGATGTAAACTTCGTAAAAATGATACTCCGGGATGTAGTGAGTCGTTATCCACAAGCAGATGATTCTCATGTGTCGCTTATTGGATCCTCAAATGGTGCCGGTATGGTGTACCGACTGCTCATTGAATTGGATGATACATGCAATGTTCGAAATGCACTTGCATTTGTTTCATCAATGACAGTCAGTCAATACCACGATGAACAATTTTGGAAACGAACAGATGAAACAACAAGCAACTATGATCAGTCAGTTGAGCCGTCTGGAAAGCGCCGCATCATAACGATTCATGGGTCTGGAGATTCTGTTGTACCCTACTACGGAGGTCGGGGGGCTGGCGGTATTCATCTGTCGGCTCAGGACACAGCATATGCTTGGGCAACTGCTCAAGGATATCGTGGAGATCAAAGACCCGACATTGAAGGAAAGCCTTGTGGAAAAAATCTACTTATGTATGACTATCCCCAAAGTGGAGTGACGCATATTAAGGTGATTGATGGAGGGCATGGTCTGGGCCCTGCGGCTGCGCCCCTTAAGCCGCTACTTAAAAAAATGCTTGGTTGGTCAGGTAATTGATAGACGGGGAACATTGTCTTCACGGTGCTGGCCCATTGACCTGTTTCTTCCATCGCCGCACCCATTGACGTGTATCAGTTGTGCGGATTAAAGAATGCTCGTAAGTCTTTCTGACCGACATGCTTTCCTAATACCGATTGTTTCCGTAAGCGAAAAGGACAACCCAAACCGCAAGACCCCAGTTAGGAGTATTTCATGCGCCGCGCGTTTCTCATTGCCATCATCATGGCAACAATGTTTCTAGCCTCAAGTGGAGAGGCTTCTGCCGCTCGTTATTCTCAGCAAAGCAAATCTGTTGCGACGCGTCGGTTTCGACCTTTTGCAAAGCTCATTGAACTGGAGCG
>CAJQGO010000118.1 GCA_905477565.1 uncultured Planctomycetota bacterium | reverse complement strand
GGCCCCCTAAGAATAAGCAGTATGTTGAACTCGCTCTTCTCGCGCCCGGGAATAGGCGAATTAGTGAAATACAATCTGTAGAGATGCTCGGACACGCAGGTGAACTTGGTTGGGAACGACACCCTGACGGGCTCCGAGTAACATTTCCAGCGAAAAAACCAACAGACTTTGCCCACTGTCTGAAAATAAAGCTTAAGCAGAAATAAATTGATTGCCATTACGAGAGGGGTGCGATCATGACAGCGTTACGAGCTTTTTTGTTTGTGAGTGTGATTTTCTCCACCTATCTAACCAATGGACTTCTGTCGCACGCAGAAGAATATGAGCCTGAGTGGAAATCACTCGCACGGCATAAGCAGGCTCCTGAGTGGTTTCGGGATGCGAAGTTCGGGATTTACTTTCATTGGGGGCCCTACGCCGTTCCGGCTTTTGGGAATGAGCACTACCCACGGACGATGTACGGTCATGTTAGTGGAAAACCGCCAAAGCCAAAAAAGGCAGCCACGAAGGGTATTGGGTTTCAGACATACCGCGAGCATGAATTTCATATCCGTACATATGGGCAACCAAAGGATTTTGAATATCACAATCTGTTTCCATTATTCACCGCACAATCGTTTAACGCTGAGGAGTGGGCGGATCTCTTTTTTCTTGCAGGGGCAAAGTTTGCTGGCCCAGTTGCAATGCATCACGATGGTTTTGCCATGTGGGATTCTGCAGTGACACCATGGAATAGCAAGGCGATTGGGCCACAACGTGATATCGTCGGGGAAATGGCTCGCGCGATTCGCAAGCGACAGATGAAATTTATTACGACCTTCCACCATGCCAAATTGGGTCGGGCTGCCGAGGGCGATCCAGACAAACACCGTTGGCATTATTTGGGAAGGGAGAAGTATCTTGAGAGGGAAGCTCCTGAGAAGATCGGTTCCGATGACGAATCACTTCAAAAGCTCTATGGCACCATGCCATGGCCCAAGTTTCTTCAAATGTGGCAGACTTTACTGGCGGAAGTTATCGATAACTACGAGCCTGACCTTATCTGGTTCGACTCCTGGCTTGATCGAATTCCAGAAATTTCAAGAAAAGAGTTTCTTGCTGAGTATTTCAATGCGGCTAAGGATTGGAATAAAGACGTGGTGGTTACCTATAAGCAGGAAGATCTTCCGGCTGACGTTGGTGTCGTTGATTATGAGAAAGGCCGACTCGATGACCTTACCAACTACGCGTGGCTGACAGATGACACAATCAGCGCTGGGCCATGGACCACAACAGGAAGTTGGTCCTATACCGAAGAGCTGGATATCAAGTCAGCAAAAGTTTTGCTTCATACGCTCATAGATATTGTGAGTAAGAACGGCAACCTGCTGTTAAATATTTCCCCGACCGCCGACGGAACTATTCCGAACAAGCAGCGTGAGAGCCTGCTGGGAATGGGAACATGGCTACGAGCGAATGGAGAGGCGATCTATGGAACACGCCCATTCAGGACATATGGCGAGGGGCCGAAACGGCTTACTTCAAGCGGCCATTTTGTCGAAATGAGTGGTGAGTATACATCCGAAAATATCCGTTTCACACAAAAAGGAACGACCGTTTTTGCAATTCAACTGGGATGGCCTGGTTCGCGAAAACAGGTGCAAATTAAAAGTCTTGGCCGAGGGACCCTGAAAGACAGAGTGATTACGCGTGTCTCCGTCGTGGATTCTCCTGAAAGCATTGAGTGGGAATGTCAGGATGAAGCACTTTTTATTACAGCACCATCTGTCGCGCCAAATAACTTTGCGATCTGCTACCGTATTGAAACCACTGCCCTGTAGATCTTGCTGCTCGTGGTGAGGGTTCCGATAGCACTCAATGCGATCTACGTGTCCATGCCGTGTTCTTACGAAACCGGGCAAGAGGTGTAGGACCGCAGGTTGATGCGTAATGATTTCGATAGAGCATTGGAATCGATAGATCAATGGGCATAGGATAAGGTGAGATGAAGGCTCGTGAAAAATCTGAAGCAGACCGTATAAAGTGACTTTCTTGCAGAAAAGACGTTGTTTGGGTTATGAGTGACAATGTCGCCTCAGTACGTTCAGGTTTCTGTTCCAGTAATCGTCATTGATAAGAGACCATCATGTTTCAGAATAGCGTAATTATCAGGAGGGCTAATTTTGGTCCATGGGCAGCGACAGGTGTATGGCTTGGTGTTGTCTGCTTTGGGTTCTGGTTGTTAATTGATTATGAACTGCGCGCAGGCCACATTGGGCATGTTCCTGACGTTTGGCCTAATCAGACATCATTCGAACACTCAGAGAATAGATTTAAACTCGTGATGTTCATTCATCCACGTTGTCCGTGCACGGCAGCAAGTCTGGAAGAACTCTCAAAAATTCTGCCGCGGCTTGGGGTAGATGGCAGTCCTATTCAACGTGACGCCGTACGGGTTCACGTGGTGGTGTTGAAGCCGGAATTAACCGATGCTGCGTTTACCGATACCCTGCTCGTTGCGCGAGCTTTGGATATGCCTGGAGTACAACTTCTTTTTGACGACGGCGGTGTTGAAACTGCACGTTTTGGTGCGCAGACCTCAGGGCATACGGTGCTGTACTCGCCAGATGGCAGGCTTCTGTTTGCGGGTGGAATCACAGGGACGCGTGGTCATTCTGGTGATAATGAAGGCGCTGAGTTGGTGGTACGAGCCTTTTTCCAAAAAGTAAATGCTAGCCAAGAGGCCGCCCGGGCGAGGGTTTTTGGCTGTGCATTGGCTGAGCCACTGTGCGGCGAAGGCAACTCGATGAACATAGGGATGTAGACATCAAATGCTCACACCAGACTTTTTAGGAACCCGGGGTGATGCACAAGTTGCTGACGGAAAAGGTTCTCGGACTGAAATTCTGTTGCATGAGCATCAACGTGAAGTATGGGTGCGAACTGATCGACTGTTTGCCGGGCTTCTTGTCTTTGAGGCTTTTTGCTGCCTGTTTGCGGGACTTTTCATAACCCCCAGAACGTGGATTGTGGCAACTGGGCTCCTGCACGTGCATCTATATATCGCTGTGCCGCTGAGCTTTTTAATTGCTTTTTTGCCAGTTGTCCTTGTGTTGACCCAACCGGGTGAGACACTCACGCGGCATGTTATTGCCATTGCGCAGGCGTGTATGTCCGCATTGCTCATTCATTTAACAGGTGGTCGTATTGAGACACATTTCCATGTATTTGGATCACTAGCGTTTCTCGCATTCTATCGAGATTGGAAGGTGCTGGTGACCGCATCGACCGTTGTTGCTCTCGACCATTTTCTTCGAGGCGTGTACTGGCCGGAGTCTGTGTTCGGTGTGATAAGTGCTGGACGATATCGCTGGTTAGAGCACACCGGATGGGTTGTCTTTGAGGACATATTTCTTATGCAGTCGTGTCGACAAGGTGTCGCCGAAATGAGAAGAATTGCAGAACGGCAGGATGCTGCTGAGGACGCGACGCGTGCAAAAAGCGCTTTTCTGGCAAATATGAGCCATGAAATACGGACGCCGATGAACGGCATCATGGGTATGACCGGCCTTGCTCTTGAAACAGAACTTACGGAAGAACAAAAAGGATTTCTTGCAACTGCATATGGTTCAGCCGAGTCGTTGTTGACAATTCTTGATGATATTCTTGATTTTTCAAAGGTGGAGGCAGGAAAGCTTGAGATCCATCCGGTTCCATTCCATCTCCGGGAAGAAGTCGGTGATGTGCTCAATGCATTTTCAGTACGGAGCGCTGCCAAGGACATAGATCTTATCTTCGATGTATTTCCTGATGTGCCTGATGCACTCAATGGTGATATTGCTCGGCTTCGCCAGATACTTGTGAATCTCGTTGGCAATGCGATCAAGTTTTCTGTGCAGGGGCAGATTGTTGTTCGCGTTGTGGTGCAATCAGGCGTTGACCAACCGCTTCGGTTGAGGTTTGATGTAGCGGATTCTGGTCGAGGAATTAAAGAAGAGGAAATAGGTCTCATTTTCCGAGCTTTTGAACAGGGCGATTCCTCGATGACGCGTCGTTTTGGTGGTACGGGTCTAGGCTTGGCGATTTCAAAGCAACTCATTGAGTTGATGGGGGGCACCATCACGGTTGAGAGCACATTTGGTGTTGGTTCGACTTTTTCATTCGAACTCCCCTTTACTCAGGCAGAGTGCCTGGTGGAGCCGGGGCACCATACCAAAAATTTTGCGGGGGTTAAGGCTCTTTTAGTAGATGATAACGCAACAAACCTGAGGGTGCTTAAACGAAACCTGGGGACGTGGGGTGTGGAGGTGGTTGTCGCGGAGAGTTCGAAGGAGGCACTGCAATTGTTGCAAGGTGGCGAGTGTGCCGATATTTCTATCGTTCTGACCGATGTTCATATGCCTGATATGGACGGGTTTAGCCTGGCGTCAGAGATTCGTGATTTTCTTCCAAATATTCCCGTACTGCCAATTGCGTCTGCGATACGGCCGGGTGATTATGAGCACTGCCGCGCAATCGGTATTGCCCGTCCTCTTCTAAAACCGGTGAAGGATTCAGTACTCAGAAAAGCATTGGCAGAACTTCTTGGTAGGAAAGACATTGTTGGTGGTACCGAAAGTGTGAATGACCAGATGAAGAGGATGCCTTCTGATTATTATGAAATTCTTCTGGTCGAAGATCATGAAATTAATCAGAAATTCGCAGAACGCTTTCTGTCAAAAAGGGGGCATCGGGTAACAGTTGTTGCCAATGGTCAAGAAGCCGTTGATGCCTTCAAAAATTCAAGGTTTGACGTTGTCTTAATGGACTTGCAGATGCCAGTTCTCGATGGATTTGCAGCAACACAAATTATCCGTGGTCTGCCGAACGGAGAAACAACCCCAATCATTGCTATGACGGCACATACGATGAAGGGAGATCGCGAGAAATGCTTTGAAAAGGGTTTAGATGGGTATATCAGCAAGCCGGTGCGGCCACATGAGTTGCAGGCTGAGCTTTTGCGAGTGATGCAAGCAAAAAAAGATTAGCCCGAACTGTGAGTTGCTCAAAGGAAACAGAATTATTCAACAGCCTTTCCGGTGCGCTCCATCACCAATACACAACAGTCATCGACAGGTTTACCGGGTAGGCACCAATTTTGTACGTCGGGAATTATTGACTTTGCTGTATCACCAACGGAGGTGTTGGCACCTGTAGAGACGAGTGCTGCGAGTTGATCCTCACCAAATTGTTCTCCGTTGTCGTTGCTCGCCTCGGTAATCCCATCGGAATAAAGGCAGACTCGGTCGCCTGGTTCGATTACCTTTGTCTGTTGTTCATAAGCAAGTTCAAGCCCCCATCCTACGGCAGGGTTATTACACCGTAGATAGTCAGTGTCACCGGTATGGCTGAGGAACAGTATCGGGGGGTGGCCGGCATTGATGTACATCATGAGCCCGGTCTCAATATTGAGAATGCAGTAGACCAATGTGAAGTACAGGTCGGAGGTCGACATTGGGAAACGTTGCTCAAGTGCCGCCGCTACAGTACAAGGATCTGAAACGGTGTAGGATGCACCATCAGGCGTGTCTATTCGAGAAAAGAGAAAAGATGATTCTTTATTGACCGGAGTCATTGCCTGATGAATCCGTACGGAGAGTAGTGAGGCCGCGACACCATGGCCACTTACGTCGGCGATATACATTCCGACATGCTGGTCATCGAGTTGAAAGTAATTAAGCATGTCACCGCCTAATTCATCTGATGGCTGGTAGTCCCATGCGAAGGAAGTCGTGCTCGTATTACATGTCGAGGAAGGTAGCAGTGAATGCTGGACACGAGCAGCAGATTGAAGGTCAGTCACCATGCGATTATTTGAAAGTTTCAACTGCCTGTTCTGATTTAAAAGTCTCTGCTCAAGTTGCACGATTCGTTCCCCAGCACGTACCCGCACACGGAGTTCACCTTGGTGGAATGGTTTTGCTACAAAGTCATCAGCACCAGCTTCAATCCCTTGAATAAGGTGTTCGGTGTCTGAATGAGCAGTGAGCATCAGCACGTAACACGTGCAGTCAGGGGTGCGACGTATCATCTGGATGAGTTCAAGGCCGTTCCTCCTAGGCATGTTCCAGTCTGTGATGACAAGTGGTGGCTCGTGTTCCTGGAACATTTCCCACGCTTCGACTCCGTCGTTTGCCATAAGAATGTCATGGCCCCAGGCGGTAAGAAACTTCTGCAAGAGAAGTCGAGTAATACGGTCATCTTCGGCAATTAGAATCTTCATGCGTGCGGTTTGTCGTGGGTGCGTAGAAGTAAATCGAGTTCATCGCACAGTTGTGGGAGTAACGAAATGAGACGATTGGTGAGAAGGTGGAGTTTTTGTGTGTCTTGTTCGTGTGCGGAAATCTCAAGGTTTTGTGCTACCTCATAAATTTCATGTGCACAGAAATTTCCGACCATGCTCTTTATTGTGTGCGCGGTTGTGAGCAGAAGTTTCGTGTCATTCCCCTCAAGGGCTTCTTTCAACTGGGTTATAAACCGTGCGACCTCATCTCGAAGGCATTTCGTCATCTCCTGAAGAAAGTCAATGTCGCCATCAAGGCGGTGCAGAAGTTCTGTGCTGTCAATCATCGGAGTGAGTATTTTCTGAACAGGTTGTATGGGGTCTGTCGAGGTTTTCAGATCTATTTGTTGAAAGGTCTAGGGTCTACTATCGCCGTTACATTGTCGAGAGGCAATGAGCAGAGACGATTGCCTCGCTCGCTTTTTGATTTGGCTCTCCCCTACCAATTCTAACACGGCTTACATCTAGTAGTCATTTTGTTGAGATGAGTGGTGAATACACTAGTGAAAACATTCGGTTTACGCGGAAAGGTAATTCCGTGTTTGCTATCCAGTTAGGATGGGCGGGGGCAAAGAAAAAAATTGCTATAAGAAGCCTTGGAGGAAATCGAGGCGGTCAACAACAAATGAAACGAGTGACAGTACTAGATTCTCCCGAGGAGATTGACTGGGTTGTTGAAGATGATGCACTGTATGGGACAACACCCTCAGTCGCAACGAATGACATTGCTATCTGTTACAAGATCGAATTAGTCGAGCTGTAGATAATGTACGGTGACGGTTTTGTTATTCTGATGTTATTTCCAAAATGACGGGTTCCATTTCAGGATAAACATCAATTTCGAGACCGGAGAGTTCTGGGCTGGCATACTGGGCTGG
>CAJQGO010000117.1 GCA_905477565.1 uncultured Planctomycetota bacterium | reverse complement strand
AATCCTCTGACAAATCGACCAGTACACCTGTTCCACGATTGCTCGCTGATCTAGTGGCAGATAGCCGCTCGCGAACAAATTCATTGCAGTATCAAGCGACTGCTGTGCATCATGATACGACTCAAGTAAATTCCTGACATGAAGACCTTCAAAGGTTTCAAGAAGGTCTTGAACAGGCTGCTCTACATTCGGCGACAACTGACCAATGTGTTCATGGCTCACTTGTTCTGAAACACCCAGAACGCTAAATACCAACATGCTATGGTACGCAACCACGGCCCGACCACTTTCCGACATTATCGTTGGATGCTCAACACCTGCATCATCACAAACATTCTGAACATGAGAGACAACATCGTTCGCGTACTCTTGAAGACTGTAGTTTACACTCGACTCAAAATTTGTTTGTGACCCATCGTAATCAACGCCTAAGCCGCCACCGACGTCGAGAAACTTTAAGCCTGCACCACGTTTTACAAGTTCTACATACACGCGGGCTGATTCATTCAGCGCTGCTTTAATATGCCGAATATTTGTTATCTGGCTGCCTTGATGAAAATGTAACAACTGGAAACAGTCGCACATATCACGGTCAGCCAAGAGATCGACTCCTTTCATAAGTTCAGAGACACTTAACCCAAATTTGCTCCGAAACCCAGCCGATGCATGCCATCGACCGCTCCCTCGAGCCGCCAACTTCATTCGCATTCCAATATTTGGTCGGACACCAATCCTTTCTGCACAATCCAAGAGCTGCGCAAGTTCAGAGAATCTCTCCACTACAGGAATGATGTTCCGGCCAATTTTTTGTGCGAGCATGACCATCTCTATAAACTCTGCGTCTTTAAAGCCATTACAGATGATTGGAGTCTTATTGTCTGCCAACGCGATAACCGCAAGCAACTCCGGCTTACTACCTGCCTCGAGCCCGAATTGATAGGGACGACCAAATCGCAAGACCTCTTCGACGACCTGCCGCTGCTGATTCACTTTAATAGGATAGATACAGCAGTAATCACCTTGGTAGCTACTTTCTTTCATTGAAGAGGAAAAAGCTTGATGAATTTCCTGGAGCCGATGCTGGAGGATTTCCCCGAATCGCAGCAGGATAGGAAGGTCAATGCCTCGCACCTGCAGTCGATCGATAAGTTTTTTGAGATCAACGTGTCGCTTGGGATTTCTATCTGGATGGACAAGTAGATTGCCGTTATTTGCAATCGAGAAATAACCATTACCCCAACGTGCGACCTCGTAGAGATCTGTAGAGTCGGCAACAGACCAATTCTCACGCTCGAGATCAACAGCCATAGCTTCCTCACAGAGTTCCAGAAAAACAAGTCCGGCGCGACAAGTCTAGCCTGCCTTGGATCTTGAGCCACTTCGTGGTCTCATTTCGGGAAGTTTTGCACTTTTTTAGCTGAAGAGACCTGGAATAACCTGGCCGCCATTTGCAATTTTCATCGGTCGGCCGTTTTTTGCACGAAATGTTGTCTCAAGTGGAATGTCGAGTGATTTTAGAACGCTCGTCATCAAGTCCTGAGATGAATACGGTTCACTGGCAACTTCCCGCCCGTCAGCACTTGTTTCCCCAACTACCACACCGCGATTAAAGCCTGCCCCACCAACAACAGCACTCCAACTTCGGGCCCAATGATCACGGCCACCATTTCCGTTAATTGTTGGCGTTCTTCCGAATTCGCCCATCCAAATTACAGCCGTCGTATCCAAAATACCTCGATCAGCAAGGTCAGCGATTAATGCACTCATGGCTCTATCAAGATTTGGCAGTCTTTGATCAGCCAGTGTCCCAAAAATGTCACTGTGATTATCCCAACCACCAAGATTGACTTCAACGAAAGGAACGCCAACTTCCACCAACCGCCGGGCCATCAAACACCCCCGTCCAAAATTCGTCTCTCCGTATCTCTCCCGCACAGATGCTGGCTCTTCTGACACTTTGAATGCCGCAAGCTGACTGCTTGACATGAGCTGGACCGACTTACCGACAATTTCTCGGTGATCTTTTGGTAACTGGCCTCGTCTTTCCTGAATAAATCGATCCTCAATGGCCGCAAGCATCTGAAGCCTGCTTAGCAGCCGCTCTTCAGACACTGGTGACTCGAGGTTCTTCACGTCCCCTTGAGGGCTGACAACAAATGGCGCCCACGATGTACCAAGAAAGCCAGGGCCAACACTGCCACCACCAACTGAAACGAAGGGGGGGATTTCGAGTGATGGAACTGCCGTCGCTAATTCATGAGCAATCAGTGACCCGTACCCAGGATGCTCTACATTCGGATTTGGGACAAACCCGGTATGCATGTAGTAACGCCCTCTTTGATGATCAGCCTCACGCGTACTCATTGAACGAACGATTGCGAGATGGTGCATTTGCTTGGCCATCATTGGCATGTGTTCGCTGATCGCTATGCCGTCAGCAGATGTTGCAATCTGCTGAAATGGTCCGCCTGTTGCTTGACCTGGCTTGAGATCCCAGATATCCATCGTGCTTGGACCTCCACCCATCCACAGGAGAATCGCAGACTTGTGCTGTTTTTTGAGCTCCTCGGCATTGGCAAGCAACGAATTCGTAAATGATGCAAAGGGAGTCGATAATGCTGCCAATCCACCAAGATGTGAAAGAAAATTCCTACGACTTCTCTTCCCGCACGGCACAGACTGATAACTTTTTGTATTCATGTAAAAACGTCCTCGCTAGTGATTCAAAATAAACTCATTCGAGTTCAGCAGGGCCCACCATACGTCTTGCAACGCCTCTTTGACCTGTCCCTTGCGAGCAAGGAGCAAGTGATTTGCATACCGCAGTTCGGCTGACGACGGCCATCTTGCAAGAGCTGCAAGATAAAGGGCATTTATCTTGTCTCGATTTGTTCGATTTGCCACCACTACCTGGTCAAGAAATCCATCTTGGTCAAGTGACGTAGCTGCCCGAATCAGATCACCATTGAACAACATCAGTATCTGAGGAATTGTTCCGTTAAATGTCGTGCTCGAATCGCCCTCGTCTGTACCAAACGCAATTACAAACTGTGACAACCAGCGATCTTGACGACTTGCAGCCTCGCTACGGCCTGCTTTAGTAGCCACAAGCAAAGAATCATAGAGCTGCTCTGGTTGCATTTGCCTGACATAAAAACGACTGAAGTGCGGCTGCTCACCAGAGTCCGGCGCATCCGCCGCACTTCCTGCCTTCATGCGACTGCTGAGGCCATATGGTTTTGACAAGACAACCCAACGCATCAGTGACTTCAGGTCATAACTATATTCAGCGAAACGTTGAGCTAGTCCCTCGAATAACGCTGGATGGGTTGGTGGATTATGGGCACCAAAATCATCTATTGGTGTGTTAAATCCATAGCCGAGAAAATAGGCCCAGACACGATTCACAACAGCCTTGGGGAACAATGGATGTGACCGAATCAAAGAAGCCAACTCCCTGCGACGATTCACGCCATACTTCGTTCCATCTTCGAGTAGACCGGGTAACAGCCCACTTCGTGAGATCTCAGTTCCATCAACAAAAACCGGATATGCAACTTTAACTAAACCGTTCCTCAGTTCATAGAAAATCTCTGCTTCATCGGGATCGCCTCCCTGACCCGGGAAGTCTTCGTCAACAAGTTCGATCCATGCAACACGACGCCCGCCGTCAAACCGCCGCAAAGCTCGGGTCTGCCTGAAAAACGCATTCAACTCCCAAAACTGATTCTGTTTTACTCCGCTATTAAACGGATGATTATGGCACTGCGTGCATTGAACCTGCAGCCCCAAGAAAATTTGTGCAGTTTTCGCCGTTGCCTGCAACCCTCCATCAGCGAGCTTTCCACTCAGGAAATTTGTAGCTCCATTAAAGAGCGTGGCGTCTTCCCTCGCAGCATTATCTCCAGTTGCGGTGAGCAACTCCTCAACAAATTGATCGTAAGGAATATTTTTCTCCCACGCGGCCTGCAAATATTTCCGCATACCGTCTCGATCGATCATCTGATTGTCTGCATCTCGGCCAATGAGTATTGTCGTCCATACGTTTGCCCAATGCTTTGCATACTCCCGTGTGTATTCTTCACCGAGAAGACGATCAACGAGAACTGATTGCCTGTTGTGACTGCTATCATTTTTGTACTGCAACACCTCGTCAACAGTTGGAATTCTCCCAATGAGGTCCAGGTAGACACGTCGGCACCATTCGAGATCAGCGGCTTGCTCCGCCGGCTTAATATTCGCGTCAGCCCAAGCCGCTTCAATCTGGCTATCGATAAATGCGACCTGGGGAACCGCCGATAAATTGTCGGCATAAAGAGGCACAGTGTGGTAACCAGATGCGAATAGCACTATTGAGACCAAAGAAAGCCTCACCACAACTCGACTGATGAAGCCACCATGTTTTCTTGGGTATTCCCGTATCATCATTCGGCACCCCTGCGGCCACTTTAGCCAATCG